>JBCCSW010000149.1:0-9347 GCA_039199465.1 Pseudomonadota bacterium | reverse complement strand
CGCCCTCGGGCCGGCCGGGGCGACAAGCGTCTGGCGCTGGTCGAGACGATGACCGCGGCAGCACCCTGGCAGAGGCTGCGCGGGCGCGATCTCGCCGGCAAGGGCCGCCTGCAGATCCGCCGCGACGACCTGCGCATCCAGCGCCAGAAGGCCCCGGTCGAGACGCTGACGGTATTCGTGGTCGACGCCTCCGGCTCGGCCGCGTTGGCGCGTCTGGCGGAGGCGAAGGGCGCCGTCGAGTTGATGCTGGGCGAGGCCTACCGGCGCCGCGACCAGGTCGCCCTCATCGCCTTTCGCGGCGCGGGCGCGCAGCTTCTGCTGCCGCCGACCCGGGCGCTGGCGCGGGCGCGGCGCTGCCTGGCGGGACTGCCCGGCGGGGGCGCGACCCCGCTCGCCGCCGGTTTGGACGCAGCGACCGTGCTGGCACGCCGGGCGATGGCCGACGGGTTGCAGGTGCAGGTCGTCGTGTTGACCGACGGTCGCGGCAACATCGCCCGCGACGGAGCGCCTGGCCGCCCGGCGGCAATGGCCGACGCCGCGGCAGCGGCGCGCGCGCTAGCGCTGACCGGGGCGGCGGTGCTGATCCTCGACACCGGGGCGCGGCCGGCGGCCCAGGCGGCGGAGATCGCGACGGCGGCCATGGGGCGCTATCTCGCGCTGCCGGGCGCCGATGCGCGTCGCCTGGCCACCGCCGCGCGGGCCGGTGCCGCCCCGGTCGCGGCAAAGGGGCGTGCCCGATGACTGCGCTCAGCCCGCGCTGGTCGGTCGAGGGGCGCGACTGGCCACACGCCGCGCAGAGCCGCTTCCTGGAGGCCGGCGGCATCCGCTGGCATGTGCAGGTGTTCGAGGAACCGGACTTCGATCCGGTCACGGTGCCCGACATCCTGCTGCTGCACGGTCTCGGCGGTGCGAGCCATTCCTGGCGCGACGTGGCCCCGGTGCTGGCCCGCCATGCCCGCGTGATCGTGCCCGACCTACCGGCCCATGGCTTCAGCACGCGGCCGCCGTCGCGCTCGCTGACGCTGCCGGGCCAGGCGCGCCTGATCCGGGCACTGTTGCGCGCGCTCGACGCCCGGCCGGTCGTCGCCGTGGCGCATTCGGCCGGCGCGCCGATCCTGGCGCGCATGGCGCTGGAGGGTTGGCCGGGGCTCGGCGCCATCGTCGCCTTCAACGGCGCCTTCATGCCGTTTCCGGGCATGGCCGGCCAGCTGTTCCCGGCCCTGGCACGGGGCCTGTCGCTGAACCCGGTCGTGCCGCGTTTCTTCGCGCTGGGCGCGATCATGGACCCCGCCTCGGTCGGGCGACTGATCTCGGGCACCGGCTCGCGGATCGACCCGCGCGGGCTCGAGCTCTACCGCCGCCTGGTCTCATGCCCCGGCCATGTGTCAGGGGCGATCGGCATGATGGCCGCCTGGCAGCTCGAGCCGCTGCTCGGCACCCTGTCAGGCCTTGCCACGCCGATCGTACTGGCCAGTGCCAGCGGCGACCGCGCGGTGCCGCCAGGCGATGCCGAGCAGGTGGCGGCGCGCATCCCCGATGCCCGTGTGGTGCCGCTCGGCGGGCTTGGCCACCTGGCCCATGAGGAGGCGCCCGACCGTGCGGCCGCTCTCGTGCTGGAGACGGCGCGGCGCATCTGCGCCCTGCCGGCCAATGCGCTGGGCGTCGCGGTGCCGGGGTGAGCCATGGGCGCGGCATGCGGCGGGCTAAGGCCGTTGCAGGGGCGGCGGTGAAACGGTTTCGCATCCGGGCAGGCATCGCCGCCCGTGCATCTTATCCTTTTGACTGACAGCACAGGACGTCAGAGCGCCATGACAGTCATCGATCGCCGCCTCGCCCCCAGGCATCCGGGCTCGGGATCACCGCAAGGGCAGGATCCGACGTCGCGACCGCATGCGGTCATTGTCGGCTCGGGCCTCGGCGGGCTCGCCATGGCGGTCAGGCTCGGTGCCCGCGGCTATCGCGTGACCGTGTTGGAGCGGCTGGATTGTCCAGGCGGACGCGCCCGCGTTTTCCGCCAGGACGGCTTCAGCTTCGACGCCGGCCCGACGATCATCACGCTGCCGCAGATGCTGGACGAGCTATGGACCATCGCCGGCCGCTCGCGCGAGGAGGAACTGCCTCTCGCGGCGATGGACCCGTTCTATCGCATCCACTTCAACGACGGCTCCTCGATCGCCTGCTCGGGCGATGCCGACAAGATGCGGGCCGAGGTGGCGCGGCTGAGCCCGGGCGACGTCGAGGGCTATGACCGCCTGCTGGCCAATGCCGAGGGTAAGTACAGCTTCGGTTTTGAGCATCTCGGCAAGCTCGAATACTCGCGCCTGATGACCATGCTGACCGAGCTGCCGGGCATCGCCATCCGCGGCGGCCATCGCACCGTCGCCGATGGCGTAAAACTGTTCCTGAAGGACGAGAGGCTGCGCACCGCGTTCAGCTATCATCCCCTGCTGATCGGCGGGAACCCGCATGGCACGACGGCGATCTACCTGCTGATCCTGGCGCTGGAGCGGCGCTTCGGCGTGCATTTCGTCATGGGCGGCACCCATGCCCTGGTCGAGGGGCTGGTCAGCCTGATCGAGGGGCAGGGCAATACCGTGCGCCTTGGTGCCGATGTGGCCGAGATCGAGGTCGACGACCGCCGCGGCAAGCGCCGTGCGACCGGTGTGCGCCTGGCCGATGGCGAGCGACTTGCCGCCGATGTGGTGATCTCCAACGCCGATGCGGCCTGGACCTGGAAGCACCTGATCGCGCCCCGCCACCGCCGCCGCTGGACCGACGGCAAGCTGGCGCGCGCGGCCTACTCGATGGGCCTTTTCGTCTGGTATTTCGGTACCGACCGGCAGTGGCCCGAGGTCGAGCACCACTCGATGGTGCTGGGGCCGCGCTACAAGGGCCTGCTGCGCGACATCTTCCGCCGCCACCGGCTGGCCGACGACTTCTCGATCTATCTGCATCGCCCGACGGCGACCGACCCGAGCCTGGCGCCGCCGGGCTGCGACGCGTTCTACGCGCTGAGCCCGGTGCCGCATCTCGACGCCGGTGTCGACTGGGCCGAGATGGCCGAGCCCTATCGCGCGAAGATCGAGGCGCGGCTTGAGGCGACGGTGCTGCCGGGCCTCAAGGGCCGCATCGTCAGCCAGCGGCTGATGACGCCCAAGGATTTCGAGACCGACTATCTGGCGTATAAGGGCGCTGGCTTCAGCTTCGAGCCGACGCTGTTCCAGTCCGCCTGGTTCCGCCCGCACAACAAGGCCGAGGGGATCGAGGATCTGTTCCTGGTCGGCGCCGGCACGCATCCCGGCGCGGGCGTGCCGGGCGTCCTGACCTCGGCCGAGGTGGTGGACGGCCTGATCCCGGATGCGGCCGATCTGCTGGCGCGCGAGGCCGCCCATGCAGGTTGAGCCGGGGCGCGACGGTGCCGTCGCCGCGTTGGGCGACATCGCCGCGGCGCTGCCCGGCGGCTTGCTGCCACAGCCGCCGGCCCAGCGCCCGCCGCGGCCGAGCCGGGCCGATGCTCAGGCCTGCCGCGAGATGATCCGCGGCGGCTCGCGCTCGTTCCACGCGGCCTCGCTGGTCTTGCCGGCGCGGATCCGGGCGCCTGCCTATGCGCTCTATGCCTTCTGCCGCCTCGCCGACGACGCGGTGGACGAGGCGGCGCAGGCCGGCGCGTCGGCCCGGCTCGCCCGGCGCCTGGCACTGATGGCCGAGGGGCGGCCGTTCGACCATCCCGCCGATCGCGCCTTCGCCGCCGTGATGCATCGCCACCGGATCCCGGTCGAGATCCCGGCCGCGCTGATCGAAGGGCTCGCCTGGGACGAGACCGGGCGGCGCTATGAGAGCCTCGCCGATCTGGAGGCCTATGCCGCCCGCGTCGCCAGCACCGTCGGCGTGATGATGACCCTCATCATGGGTGAGCGCGATCCCGGCGTCCTGGCACGGGCGGCGGATCTGGGCGCGGCGATGCAGCTCTCCAACATCGCGCGCGATGTGGGTGAGGATGCGCGCCGGGGCCGGCTCTATCTGCCGCGCGCATGGATGCGGGCCGAGGGGCTGGACCCCGACGCTTTTCTTGCCGAACCCCGGTTCGATGCCCGTCTTGGCCGCGTTGTGCTGCGCCTGCTCGCACACGCGGAGACGCTCTATGACCGGGCACTGCCTGGGATCGCAGCACTGCCGCGCGACTGCCGCACCGGCATCGGTGCCGCGCGCATGATGTATCGCGAGATCGGGCGTCTGGTGGCGCGGCGCGGCGGCAACGGGGTGGACAGCCGCGCGGTCGTCGGCGCCACGCGGAAGGCGGTGTTGCTGACGCAGGCCTCGCTGCAGTCCTTCCGGCCCACTGTCGCGCCCGAGGATGCGGGCGCCGTGCCCTGCCTCGATGCCTGCCGCTTCCTCGTCGACGCGGTGGAGACGGCCGATGTGATGTCGCCGGGGCTGACCCGCGGGCTGGAGGATCGGCTGGGCCACGCGCTCGATCTGTTCGTGGCGGCCAGCATGCATATCAGCGGCCCCCGCAGCGCCTGACCTCGGCAGCGCCTGACCTCAGCAGCGCCTGACTGTCGATCAGGATCGGCGCGCCCGCCCCAGCCCGAATGCGAGCGCGCCCCTTCCGCCTCAGCTAGCCACCGATACCCGCCCCGACGCCGGGAACCTGGCGTCTTTCCATTTCGCCGCGACGCTGTTGTGATCGGAGTCGGGCGCTGCGCCCGGCCGTCGCCGTCTTCGACCGATCCTCCGCAGCGGGCAACGAAGGAAAGGGGGCAGGGTATGGACGACGACGGACGCCCGAACGCGGGCAGCGTGCTGCTGGGCGGGGGCGGACCCGGCTACGCGGTTCAGCAACGCATGGCGCTGAAATACGCCAACCGCCATGGGCTGATCGCAGGCGCTACCGGAACCGGCAAGACCGTCAGCCTGCAGATCCTGGCCGAGGCGTTCTCCGCCGCAGGCACCCCGGTGATCCTGGCGGATGTAAAGGGCGATCTCTCGGGCCTCGCGGCCCCCGGCAGCCCGGAACACAAACTGCACCCAAAACTGGTGGAACGCGCCGGGCGCATCGGCTTCGACGACTTCGGCTACGACGCCTTCCCGGTGGTCTTCTGGGATCTCTTCGGACGAGCGGGCCATCCGCTGCGCACCACCGTCACCGAGATGGGGCCGTTGCTGCTGTCGCGCCTCATGGACCTCAGCGAGGCGCAGGAGGGCGTGCTCAACATCGCCTTTCGCCTGGCTGACGAGGATGGCCTGCTGTTGATCGACCTGAAGGACCTGCAGGCGATGCTCACGCATGTGGGCGAGCGGGCGGACGATCTGACGCTGCGCTACGGCAACGTCTCCAAAGCCTCGATCGGTGCGATCCAGCGCCGGCTGGTGGTGCTCGAGAACCAGGGTGCGGCGGCGCTGTTCGGCGAGCCGGCGCTCAAGCTTGAGGATCTCGTTGCGCAGACGCCGGACGGGCGGGGCCGGATCAACGTGATCGCGGCCGATGCGCTGATGCGCGCGCCCCAGCTCTATGCCGTGCTGCTGCTCTGGCTCCTCTCCGAACTGTTCGAAAGCCTGCCGGAGGTGGGCGACCCCGAACGGCCGGTGCTCGCCTTCTTCTTCGACGAGGCGCATTTGTTGTTCGAGGACGCGCCGAAGGCGCTGATCGATACGGTCGAGCAGGTGGCCCGCCTGATCCGATCCAAGGGCGTCGGTGTCTATTTCGTCACCCAGTCGCCCGACGATGTGCCCGAGGACATTCTGGGCCAGCTCGGCGCCAAGGTGCAGCATGCGCTGCGCGCCTTCACGCCGCGCGACCGGAAGGTTGTGCGCGCCGCGGCCGAGAGCTTCCGCCCCAACCCCGCGATCGACACCGAGGCGGCGCTGACCGAGATGGGGGTCGGCGAAGCGCTGGTCTCGGTACTGGAGGTGAAGGGTGCGCCCTCGGTCGTCGAGCGCACGCTGATCCGCCCGCCGTCCTCGCGCATCGGGCCGCTGAGCGCCGAGGAGCGCGCGGCGGTCATCGCAGCCTCGCCGCTGGTCGGGCTCTACGAGACCGCGGTGGACCGGGAGAGCGCCTTCGAGATCCTGCGCGGCCGGGCCGAACAGGCGGCGCTTGGCGAACAGCAGGCCGAGGCCGAGGACGAAGACCCGACGCTCGCCGACAGCCCGTTCGGCCGCAGCGGTGGTCATGACTGGGGTGCCGGTGGCGGTGGCCACCGGTGGGGCGGTGAGGGCGAGGGCGAACGGTTCAATGCCGGGCGGCGCTACCGGCCGAAAGCCTATCGCGAGAAGGCGCCGAAGCGCCGCGGCGACGATGTCGGCACCGCCTTCGCCAAGTCGCTGGCGCGCAGCGTCGGCAGTCAGCTCGGCCGCCGCCTGACACGCGGTCTGATGGGCGGCCTGTTCAAGGGTCGCTGATACGTCGTCGGACAGTTGCCGATCAGGCGAGGTCATCCTCGCTCTCGACCAGGAGAGTCGTGCTGTCTGGGCCGCCCGACGGACGGCAAGACGCGGCGCGTCTGTCGGGTGGTGCATGAAGGCGACGGCCCACTCGCGCGACGGTCCCGCGATCGCCATGGGCGGCGTCGCATCCTGCACCGACCGTTCCGTTCTCTATGACCTGCAATATGGGCCAGATACGTGCCGCCATTGGCTGCGATCTGCGCGTTGACGGCGGTTAGCTGGCTCGCAAACCGACCCTGCAGCGTCGGCGCGACGGCGCGGACTCAGCCGCCGGCGATCTGCGCCCTTCTTTCGAGGCGTTGGGAACTCTGCGTGGCTGGCCAAAGGTACCTCAAGCGCCCAGCCAGTCTCAGGCTGAGGGGGCCGGTCAGGGAGACCGATCCCGGCCGCGTCGACCTTGGCCGTCTCTCAGATAGTCACCTGGTGTCCTGGAAAGACATTCCCGCCGGGCACGCCGCACCGATCTCCGGGCGGGAAACAATGGCGGCAGCGTTTCAGGGGCTAGCGCCACGGGCAATTAAAGACCCCGGCGCCGCTGGGGCGCCGGGGTCTGCTGATCCCCCCGGAGAGGCGGTGTTGCTTACTCGGCCGCCTGGGCGAAGGCGCCGGCCTGGCTCTCCAGATACCAGGACTGTGCCGCTGCGGTGCCCGAGCCGAGCTCGACATTGTAGCCGGCGTCGCGCAGCGACATTTCGGCAAGGCCGATGGCGGTGAGGCACATGCCCTCGTTCAGATCGCCCAGATGCCCGATGCGGAACACCTTGCCGGCGACCTTGGAGAGGCCCGAGCCGAACGAGATGTTGTACTTCTTGTAGCCGGCCGCGATCACGTCACGGGCGTCGATGCTCTCGGGCACCAGGATCGCCGAGACGGTGTCGGAATGCCATTTCGGCTCGGCCGCGCAGAGGCGGAGGCCCCAGGCGTCTACAGCGCGGCGCACGCCTTCGGCTAGACGGTGGTGGCGGGCGAAGATGTTCTCCAGTCCCTCCTCCTCGATCAGCACGAGCGCCTCGCGAAGGCCATGGAACAGCTGCGTCGGCGGCGTGTAGGGGAAGTAGCCGTCGTCGTTCATCCGGATCATGTCCTCGAACGAGAAGTAGCAGCGCGGCAGCGTCGCCGTCTTGTTCGCCGCGAGCGCCTTCTCGCTGACGCCCAGCAGACCGAGGCCCGCAGGCAGCATGAAACCCTTCTGCGAGCCGGCGACGGCGCAGTCGACGCCCCACTCCTCCATGCGGAAATCGATCGATGCGATGGACGACACGCCGTCGACCATCAGCAGGGCCGGGTGGTCGCAGGCATCGAGTGCCGCCCGCACGCCGGCAACGTCCGACGTGACGCCCGTCGCCGTCTCGTTCTGCGTGACCATCACGGCCTTGATCTCATGCGCGCTGTCGGCCTGAAGGATGCGGCCATAGTCCTCGACCGGCACACCCTCGCCCCACTCGACCTCGCAGACATGCACGTCCAGGCCGAAGCGCTGGCACATGTCCACCCAGAGATGGCTGAACTGACCGAAACGGCTCATCAACACCTTGTCGCCCGGGTTCAGCGTGTTGGCGATCGCCGATTCCCAGGCGCCCGTGCCCGACCCCGGGACCATGAAGACGCGGCCGGCCTCGGTCTGGAAGACGCGCTTCCGCCCGTCGAACAGCGGCAGCGTCAGCTCGGGAAAGTCAGGTGCGCGCATGTCCTGCATCGGGACGTTCATGGCGCGGCGCACGCGTTCCGGGATGTTGGTCGGGCCGGGGATGAAGAGATGGGTAAAACCGGTCTTCATGCTGCAGGTCTCCCTTGGATAGGTCTGCGGTCACGCGGTCGCATGCCGTTTCTCACGCATCACCTAGTGCTGAAACCGATCTGTCGACGATGAAAAGCGGGTTGTGGTGTGGGTGCTGTTTGTTACATCGTCCACAATTGTAAACTTTGTAATGGCCAACAGGCCAAATCGTCCGGCAGGTGGAAATGTCGGTTCCGCAGAGTGGAAAGAAACAAGATGTAGTGGCCATCGGCAGTATTGAGCCGATGCACAATAGTCTTTTGCCATTTCGTCGGTTCCGTCGTCGGTTCTCGAAATCAGCACGGTTGCGGCCGCTGCCGGCGCGCCCGATAAGGCACCGGTCGTGAAGCCGCAGAAGAATTTCGTCGGCCCGCGCCTGCGCCAGTTGAGGCGCGAGCACAAGCAGACCCAGGCCGAGATGGCGCGCGCGCTGGGCCTGTCGGCGGCCTATGTGAACCTGCTCGAAAACAACCAGCGTTCCCTTTCGGTACAGGTTCTGCTGCGCCTGTCCGAGGTCTACGGCGTCGACTGGCGCGAGATGGTCGCCGATGACGGCCCGTCGCGCTTGGCCGATCTGCGCGCCGTGATCCAAGACCCGATCCTGGAGGGCGAGCGGCCCGACGTTGAGGAACTGCGCGCGGCGCTGGATCATGCGCCGGGCGTCGTCGCCTGCCTGATGCGCCTGCATAAGACCTATCGTGCGCTGAGCGAACGGGCGCTGTCGGCGGCCGAGCGCGACGAGGCGCTGGCCCGCGGCGTGGTCGACGCTCCGCCCGAGGTCGCGGTGCACGACCTCTTCCGTGCCGCGCGCAACCATTTCGACAAGCTGGAGCGCGCTGCCGAGGCATTCCGCGGCGGCGCCGATATTGAAGACGACGATCCCTATGGCAGCTTCAAGCGCCTGCTGGATATCCGTCACGACATGGCGGTGGAGGTCGTGCCGACCGCGGCGATGCCGAATGCCCTGCGGATCTGGGACCGGGGCGAGGGGCGGATCCTGCTGAGCCAGGGTCTGGACTATCAGAACCGGGTTTTCCAACTCGCCCATGTGCTGGCGCTGCTGGAGGTGCACGACACCATCCAGGCGCTTTCTGCGGCGGTGAAGGGCGATCGGGCCCGATCG
>JBCCSW010000148.1:0-9507 GCA_039199465.1 Pseudomonadota bacterium | reverse complement strand
TCGGCGGCCGCGCCAAAAAGGTAAGCAAGGGGTGGGGTACCGGGCGGCACGAGTATGACCTGCAGGCCACGCCGTCATGGATGGCCGGGGCCGATGCGCCGCTCGCGCTCTATTGCAGCCACCAGGATCAGGTGACGGCCCTGCCGAGCGATGCGACGCTGATCGCCGGGAACGACCATTGCCCGCATGCCGTAGTTGCCTGGGGCAGCGACCCCGATCGGCCCGAGGCGATCAGCGTCCAGGCGCATCCGGAGTATCCCCGCGGCTATGCCGACGGCTTGTTCGAAGTCCTGCGCGACAAGGGCAGCATCACCGCACAGCAGGCGAGCGATGCTGTGTCATCGACCGCCGCGGGTGCCGACGGTCGACGGGTTGCGGCATGGTTCGTCACGTATCTTCGACGCCATGCAGCCGCATCGGCTGCCGCTTAGTCCGGGCGCGCGCTCAGCCCTGGTTCCCCGGGTAGTCGTTTCGCCGATTACGGCTTACCCGGCACCGGCTACACTCAGTGACGCGCGAGCTTCTGGATCTCGTCCTTGATGTGGAGCTTTACGCGCTTCAACCGCGCCAGCGTCAGGTCGTCGGATCCGGGGCGGCGTTGCTCGGCGGCAATCTCCCGGTCAAGCTGCTCGTGCTTCCTGCGCAGTTCGACGACATGGGCATCAAGGCTCATTACGACTCTCCCGCTGTTCTATCCACGACGTAAGTGAAGCAGCCAAGCACCGTCCTGTCACGCCTCAGTCTGAAAACAGTGGCTGATCCATCGGAAATCGCCGTTACGAGACGGATGCGTGGCACTTTCACGGCACCACGAGACGCCCGATCCGGCCAGATGAGGCAAAGGCGCCCCGAAGCGGCCGCGATCAGCCGCGCGGCAACGCCCGCTCGACAAGGCCCGACCACAGGGCGACGCCAGCCGTCAGCGCAGTGTCGTCGAAATCATAGGCCGGGTGGTGCAGCGCCGCGCTGTTCCCGTTGCCGCACAGCACATAGCAGCCGGGAACGGCCTCGGCCATGAAGGCGAAATCCTCGCCGACCATGGCAGGCGGATGGCCGCGGGTCACGAAAGCGTCGCCGAAGATGGCGCGCATGGCCGCTTCGGTGAAATCCGTGGTGGCGCCGTCGTTGATCATCGGCGGATAAGGGTTCTCGCCCTGCTGGATCGTGATCTCGACGCCATGGGCGGCGGCGATGCCACCGGCGATACGTCGGATCTCGGCATAGAGCTTCTCCCAAACGCCCTTGTCGAAGGCGCGTGTCGTCCCGCGCAGGATCGCCTCGCCCGGCAGCACGTTGTGGGTGAAGCCCGCCTTGACCTCGCAGATCGAGACGACGGCCGGCTGGCTGGGATCGGTACGCCGGCTGACGACGCCCTGCAGCGCCTGGATCAGCGCGGCCATCGCGACGACGGTATCGGTCGTGTGGTGCGGGAAGGCCGCGTGGCCGCCCTGGCCGGTGATGCGGATCGTCACCTCGCCCGCCCCGGCGAAGACCGGTCCGTCGGTCAGCGCGAAATGACCCGGCGCGAGGCCCGGCCAGTTGTGCATGCCGAACACCTGACGGACGGGGAAGCGATCGAACAGACCCTCCTCCATCATCGCCTTGGCACCGGCGCCGCCCTCCTCGGCCGGCTGAAAGCAGAAATGCACCGTGCCGTCGAACGCGCGGTTCTCGGCGAGCCGCTTGGCCGCACCCAGCAGCATGGTCGTGTGACCGTCATGGCCGCAGGCATGCATCACGCCCTCGGTCGTGGAGGCATGGGCGGCGCCGGTCGCCTCGACGATCGGCAGGGCGTCCATGTCGGCTCGGATCATGATCGACCGCTCGGCGCTTGCGCCCGGCCCGCCCGATCCATGCAAGGTGCCGACGATGCCGGTGCCGCCGATCCCGGTTTCCACGGCATCCAGCCCGAAGGCGCGCAGCCGCTCGGCGACGAGGGCTGCGGTCCGCGTCTCCTCATAACCAAGCTCGGGATGGCGGTGGAAATCGCGGCGCCATGCGGTCAGCTCCGCCTCCATCGCTGCGACGGCGTTAGGCAGCGTCGGGCGGGCACCGGCGGCGGCGCTGTCGGTCGTGTCGGTCATCGGCATTCCTCGCCCATGGCAAGCGGCGCGGCATCGTGCAGAACGGCCCGGGCGGCTCCGGTGAAATGATCGCGATCCGCAGGATGGGCGTCGCCTTCGTGCAGCACAAGGGGGGCGAGGAGCGTCAGCGGCGTGCGGACCTGGGTGCGGGCGCGGACGATCACGCGGCCGGCGGGCCGGCCCACGCGCGGGGCAAGCGGCAGGACGCGGATGTCGCCGCAGGGGCCCGACAGGGCGGATAGTATCGCGTCCAGCCGATCTGCCCGGTGGATCAGCGTGACATGGCCGCGGGGCGTCGTGCGCGCGACGGCTGCCGCGATCCAGGTGTCCAGCGCCACGCCGCCGGCCTCGCGCGTGGCGCGGGTCAGGGCGGGCGTCGCGCTGTCCGGGCCCGGGCCGTGCCAGGGTGGGTTCAGGATGACGTGGTCGAAACGGCGTGACTTCAGCGCCGGCGGCATGGCGGCGACGCTGCCCTGCACGACCTCGATCGCCCGCCCGGCGGCGGTGGCATTGGCGCGCGCCAGTGCGGCGTGGCCAGGCTCCAGCTCGAGCCCGGTCAGGTCGAGTTGGCCGGCACGCGCGCCGAGGCATAGGCTGGCGGTCCCGGCCCCGATGCCGAGCTCCAGCACAGACTGGCCAGCCCGTGCCGGGACGGCGGCGGCCAGCAACACCGGATCGGTGGCCGCGCGGTAACCGCTCACGGGCTGCCAGAGCAGGACGCGGCCACCGAGGAGGGCGTCGCGGCTGAGCGGGCCCAGCAGCGCCCTCGCCTCGGCCAGCGCTGTCTCGGAACCGCTGTCGAGGCTGCTCACGCTGGCGCCGCCGCCGGCACCGGCGCCAGCCCGATATGCGGAACGAGGGCCGGCACTAGGGCCAGCCGTCGCGCTCATAGGGCTCCACGCCACCCTCGCGCAGGATCGCGCGCGCCCGGAACAGGTCCTCGCGCAAGACCATGACGCGACGTGGGATCGCACCTATCGATCCCTCGATGATGCTCGTGTTGCTGTCGAAGACGACACATTCTATGTCCTCGCCAGACAGGAGCGCCTCGACATAGGGCACGAGGGCGGGATCCGTGGTGCGCAGCAGCTCTTCCATCGCGAAGGGCCTACGACAGAGCGGCCGCCCCGTCGAGCCGTAAGCGCTGCCCATCCAGGCCAATCGAGCCAGCGGCGGCGCCGCCCGTGAGGAGCATGATGACCGTTCACAGCGCCGCCTCCGAGCCCGACGCGCCCGTCGATGTGTTGCGTCCGTTCGACCGGCTGATGGGCCTTGTCGGCGATGACCTCACGCGCGTGAACACGCTGATCCGCGAGCGCATGGCGTCCGAGCACGCGCCGCGCATCCCCGAGATCTCGGCGCATTTGATCGAGGCCGGAGGCAAGCGCTTGCGCCCGATCCTGACGCTGGCCTCGGCCGGGCTCTGCGGCTATCGCGGCGGCGATCACGTTAAGCTGGCGGCGACCGTGGAGTTCATCCACACCGCGACGCTCCTGCACGACGACGTCGTGGACGAGAGCAGCCGCCGGCGCGGCCGACCAACCGCCAACATCCTGTTCGACAACAAATCCTCGGTGCTAGTCGGCGACTATCTCTTCGCCCGCGCCTTCCGGCTGATGGTCGAGACCGGGTCGCTGCGCGTGCTCGACATCCTGTCCGAAGCCTCGGCCGTGATCGCCGAGGGCGAGGTGCTGCAGCTGACGACCGCCGGCAACATCGCGACGGATATCGAGGCCTATCGCCGCGTGATCCAGGGCAAGACCGCAGCGCTGTTCGCCGCGGCGTCCGAGGTCGGCGGCGTGATCGCAGGGGCGCCGGACGAGACGGTCGAACGGCTGCGGACCTTCGGCGACGCGCTCGGCATGGCGTTCCAGCTGGCCGACGACTGGCTGGACTATGCGGGGGCCGACGCCGCCCTCGGCAAGAACACCGGCGACGATTTCCGGGAAGGCAAGGTGACCATGCCGGTGATCAACGCCATCGCCGCCGCCCGCGCAACAGGCGATGCGGAGGGCGAGGCGTTCTGGACCCGGACCATCGCGAAGGGCCGGCAGGAGGAGGCGGATCTGGAGACCGCCCGGCAGCTCGTGGCTGAGACCGGGGCGCTGGATGCGACCATCGCTGCCGCGCGGGCCGAGATCGATCGCGCCATCGCGGCCCTCGACCCGTTCGAGGACACGGCCCTCAAAAGCGCGATGGTCGATACCGCCCGCGCGGTGGTCAGCCGCTCGACGTAAGCCGGCCGGCCGACGCCCACCAGGCCGGATGGTCGCACCGCAGCCGCTCGGCCGCGGCGAGGGCGGCCGCCTTGTCGGCGAAAAGCCCGAAACAGGTCGCGCCCGAACCCGACATCCGTGCCATCAGCGCGTCGCTCAGGGCTTCCAACACCTCGGCGATGACCGGGCAGAGCGTCATGGCCGCCGGCTGCAGGTCGTTGCGACCATTGCGCAGCCAATCCGCCAGCGCCTCGACATCGTCGAAGCCGGTCTCGGGCCAGGGCTGCATCGCGGGCTGCGTCTTCTCGGCCGTCGCCTTGAACACGGCGGGGGTGGAGAGGGGTTGCCGCGGGTTCACCAGCACCAGCCACGCATCGGGCAGCGCCGGCCCCGCGCTCAGCCGCTCGCCGATGCCGCGCATGATCATCGGGCGTGGCGCCTCGCAGCAGACCGGCACATCGGCGCCGATCTCCAGCGCGAGGCCGTCGGGCACCTCGACATCCCAGGCCTCGGCGCAGAGCGCGAGGGCAGCCGCCGCATCGGCCGAGCCGCCGCCGATACCGGAGGCGACGGGCAGGTTCTTGACGAGCCTGAGCGCTGCCGAGGGCCGCGCCACCCCCGTCGCCGCAGCCAGACGTTCGGCTGCCGCCAAGACGAGGTTGTCCCCGTCTATCGGCACGTCCCAGGCGAAGGGTCCGTCAAGGGCTAGGCCGAGGCCCGGCCCGGGCTCAAGCTCGATCACATCGCCCAGTTCGGGGAACACGACCAGGCTCTCCAGCAAATGATAGCCGTCCTCGCGCAGACCACGCAGATGCAGGAACAGGTTGACCTTGGCGCGCGCCAGTCGGCGCAGTGCCCCAGGCGCCGTCGCCTGCGCTGTCTCGAACGAGACGACCTTGCCGTTCTCCGCCATGAGCCTGCCGTTCCGCCTGTCGCGCGCCTGAGTGACCTGCCAGGGCGCGCGGCGCAAGAGCACGATGGTCGGCGAGGCGATGTACGACAGATCACCGAACCGTTGGCCGACACAGGCGGCGCCGATACGCTGAGCTCACCGGTGAAGCACGCTCCGGCCAGTCGAGGCGCGCAAGCTGCCGGATAACAGATCGGCGCGCCTTGTCAGGTGCGCCGCGCATGTCGGTCCCGATGGCCCGAGTGTGCGGCGGTCAGCCGTCGTTCGGCTCTGCGTCCGTCTCGGTCTCGACGATGATGGCGGGCTCGCCGGCGGCCGCCTCCTCCTCCAGCACGACGTCGAGGCCGCGCTTCAGCTTATCGCGGATGCGTGCCTCCTCATCGGGCTCGGGATCGAAGGACAGCGCGCGCTTCCACTGGAAACGGGCCTCGGTGCGGCGACCTACCATCCAGAGCGCGTCGCCGTAGTGGTCGTTGATCACCGGGTCGACGGGGCGCAACTCGACGGCGCGCTCCATCTCCTCGGCCGCTTCGTCGAACTGTCCCGTCCGCCAGAGCACCCAGCCCAGGCTGTCGCGGATATAGCCGTCCTCCGGGCGCTGCTCGACGGCCTTCTCGATCATCTCCTGCGCTTCGGAAAGGTTGCGACGCAGCTCGACCCAGGAATAGCCGAGATAGTTCAGTACCAGCGGCTGATCGGGCTCCAGCTCCAGCGCGCGCTTGAAATCGACCTCGGCCAAGTCCCACTGGTCCGAGCGCTCGTAGGCGATGCCACGCTGGTAGAACAGCAGCCAATGGCGCTGCTCGATCGGCTCGGTCAGCCGGATCGCGGCGTCATAGGCGACGGCGGCCTCGGCGAAGCGCTCCTCCTGACGCAACATGTCGCCGAGCGCCGACTGCGCCTCGACCGAGCGCGGGAAACGGGCGGTGACCTCGCGCATGGCGATGATCGCAGGCTCGAGCATCCCGGCGGCCTGCATCGTCTGGGCCCGGCCGATCTGCGCCGACAGCGCCTCGGGTGCATCGCGCGGCACCGCTTGGAACGCCGCGATCGCCAGGTCGTTCTGGCCGTCGCGGCGCAGCATCTGCGCAATCAGGATCTTCGCGTCGATAAGATCCGGGTTCAGGTGAGCCGCCAGGCGCGCATAGGCGAGGCCGATGATCGCGTTTTGGCCCCGGGTCAGGAAGCCCGAGATGCCGAACAGCGCCTCGGCCGCACCCTCGCGACCGCTGGAGACGACGGGATCGGGCAGTACACCCTCGGCCAGATCGGCGCGCAGCTCCTCGAGCCGGGCATCGCCGAGCGAGCCTGCCAGCCGCTCGTCGATCAGCGCTATCGCCGCCTCGACATCGCCGCTGCTGGCCAGCGCATTGGCCTGGACGCGCGTCAGTCGATCCGTGGGCGAGCCGGAGCGCTCGACCGTCGCCTGATAGGCCTCGATCGCGGCCTCTTGGTTGCCGAGAGCACTCTCGAGAAGGCCGAGATGAAAGGTCGAGAGCATCGCGCCGGCCGCGCCGCCGGCATTGCCGTCGCGCAGCGCAATCAGCGCCTCGCGCGCGGCATCGGGGTCGCCGTCGGCATACTCGGCCCACGCTTGGATCAGGTAGCCGACGAACGGGCCGGTGTCGCTCTCCCGCGCGTCCAGCATGTCGAGGATCGCGAGTGGATCGTTGCGCGTGAAGGCGTCGGCGGCCAGCAGCAGCATCGCGATCTGGCTCTCGGGGTTCAGCTCGATCAGCTCACGCGACAGGGCGATGCCGGTCTCGATCCGGCCGGCGGCGACCTGGTGCAGGATCGCCCGTTCCAGTAGCACGGCGTTGGCGCGATCGGCCTGCAGCGCGCGCGTGTAGTAATCGGCCGCGACAGCGATGTCGCCGCGCCGCGCCGCCTGCTCAGCCGCCAGGTAGGGGCCGGCGAGGGGCTGAGCGGTGGCGGCGGTCTGGGCGGCCGCAGGGCGGTGCATGAGTGGCGATGACGCGATCAGCACGGCTGCGATCGCGGCCCCGATCACGGGGCGGACCACCGGACCGCAGCGGGTTGCGCTCAAACGGCGGCGGAGGCGATCGCGACGGCTGTCCCGAAAGGCGAGCATGTCGGCCAAGTGTCATCTCCTCAAACAATGACGTCCGCTTTTGCGCCTCGGGGTGCGGCTGGCTGGCCGGCGGACATCTGCCATCATTTGCGTGAAACCGCGTCCGAAAAAAGGTCGGCGGCACAAAAACGCCCGTGAACGGTCCATCGCCCCAGCGTCAAAGCGGTGGTGTCACCCGACATCTACAGAAGCGAAGCGGCGCGCCGGGTCTAGGTCAGCGTCTCCAACCAGTCGACCATCGCGGGGGCGACGATCCCCTGCGCCCGCTTGGACACGAACGCGCCGACATGGCCGGTCGGCACCTCCAACTCGGTATAGGCGACGTTGCGCAGGTTGCGCTTCAGCGCGGTGCTGCAGGGCGGCGGCACGATGTGGTCGTCGCGCGCGTAGATGTTGATCACCGGGCAGGCGATGCGGCCGAGATCGACGCGGGCGCCGTCGACCTCGAACAGACCCCTCACCAGGCGATTTTCGCGATAGAGGCCGATCATCCATTCGCGCGCCAAGGCGCCGGGCTGGTCCGGGCGGTCGGCCAGCCAGCGCTCCATCCGCAGGAACGTGTCGAGCGCTTCGGGATCGTCCGCGATCTCGGCGAGGTCCGCGGTATAGCGCGCCATCCAACGCCCGGGGGCGAGGCCGTGGAACACGGCCGCGGTCAGCTCGCCCGGGATGTTGCCCCGGTCGGCGATCAGCGCGTCGAGCAACCCCTCGGGCAGCGCGCGTAGCCAGTGGTTCAACTGCCCGCGGCCGATCGCCGGCGCCTCGATGTCGGCATGGAAGTCGATCGGCGTCACGGCAAGCGCCAGGCCCGACAATCGGTCGGGATTCAGCGCCGCGTGGCAGGCAGCGAAGACGCCGCCCTGACAGACGCCGAACAGGACCGGGCGACGCGGCGTGTAGGCGGCGATGGCCTCCAGCGCGTCGCCGATGGCATGGGCGGCGTAGTCGGTCGTGTCGCACCAGCGATCGGCCCGGGTCGGACACCCCCAGTCGATCACCCAGACATCGGTGCCGGCCAGCAGCAGCCGCCGCACCAGCGAGCGCTTGGGCTCGAGATCGAGCATCGTCTGCCGGCCGATCAGGCCGTGCACGATCACGACGGGTCCGAGGCGACGCATGCCGGCATCGCCCTGGTCCAGCCCACCGGTTGGGCGATAGCGCGACAGCGTCGCTTTGCCGGCCCGCCAGACCTGATCGGCCGGGCTCTCGGCGATCGGCGGGGCCTGTCGGCCCGGCGGCAAGCGCGACAGCCCGCCGGCTGCACGCACCATGCGGCGCGTCGCCTCCAGCAGGGCATGGGGCCCCGCCATCCAGTGCCGCGGCCAGGGATCGGTCACGACGGCCTGCTGCCCGGCGGCGGTGCGGCGCCCATGATGCCGCCGGGGCCCAGGCCGGCCTCGCGCAGCAAACGCTTCAGGTTGCGCACCTCGCGCTGCATGGCGTGCATGCCGGCGGCGAGATCGTCGACCTCTGCCCGCGTCGGCAGGCCCAGCGCCTGGGCAACGCGTTCGACCCGGTCGCGGATGCTTGCCGACAGGGCCAGATGGGCGCTGGCGAGGTCACGCTGTGCGGCCACGAAGTCGTCGCTCAACTGCACGCGCGCGATCTCCGCATCGGCGGCCTCGCGCCAGAGGGCCACGAGCCTGTCCCAGGATGGGGCATCCTCCGCCCTCGCATGCCCGCTGGTTGAGGGATCTTTGGCCGACGATACGTCAGGGTCGGGATCACTGTCGGGGTCGTTCTCGGGGCCAGTACCTGCCGGGTGCCCGTCCTCAGCCAGGCGCTCGGCGAAGGCGCGGAAGGCGCGTAGCCAGGCCTGGCCCATCACGATCCGGTACTGTTCAAGCGCGGCATGGTATTGGATGTACTCGCGCGTCTCGCGGATCAGGCGGCGTTCCTCGGCCAGGACATCGGCGAAGCCGGGCCCCTCCAGCCAGCGCCAGAGATCGGCCATACCGCCCTCGCCGGGGCCGGAAAGCCAGCCGGCGGGGTCGAACGGGCCGGCATCGCGCGCCTCGGCGCTTGCGGCGCGGGCCTCGGCCATCGCCTCCAGAAACCGCGTCCAGCCCTGCCAGAGCGCATCGAGCCGCGGCGGCTCGCCCGCCTTTTCGGCCGATGTCGCCGCGGAGGCAGCCATGGCCGCGAAGGCGCGGGCACCCTCGCGCCAAAGCCGGCCCATCAGCGCTTCCGCTCGATCATCGGCGG
>JBCCSW010000147.1:0-9551 GCA_039199465.1 Pseudomonadota bacterium | reverse complement strand
GGGGGGGGGGGGGGGGGGGGGGGGGGGGCGGGGGGGGGTTTCCCCACCCCCGCGCGCCCGCGGGGGGCTTGGGCGGGTCCCCCCCCCCCCCCCCCCCGCGGCCGCGCGAGCAGGTCAAACGCGTGCTGAGCCCCGAGGCCGCGATGCGCGAGGCGGCGGCGCATATCGCAGAGGGCACGCGCGTCGCCGTCCTGTTCGGGCCCGAGCGGACCGGCCTTGCCACGGCCGAGGTCACGCTTTCCTCGGCAGTCGTGACGGTGCCTGTGAACCCGGCCTTCCCCTCTCTCAACCTCGCGCAATGCGTTCTGCTCATGGGCTATGAATGGCGACGTGCGGCGACCGAGGTGCAGCACGAGACCCTGTCCATGGGTAAATCCGCGCTGGCCGAACAGCAGCATGTGGGGATGATGCTGGACCACCTGATCGACGAACTGGACGCCGCGCGCTTCTTCTTTCCCGAGGACAAGCGACCCTCGATGGAGACCAATCTGCGCAACTTGTTCCAGCGCCAGTCGCTGACGGACCAGGACGTGCGCACGTTGCGCGGCATCATCCGTGCCCTCGCCGAGGGGCCGCGGCGGCGCCGCGAGGGCTAGCGCGCCCACAGTCGTCGCGATGCTGCGACGACGGGGCGATGCGGCGCCGCTTGCAGGAGGACCCTACGCCTTTTACCTCCACGCCAGCATCGAAGGAGAGCTCGATGGCCAAGCGTGCCGTGTTTCAGGAGGTGGGAGCCGCCAACCGGGCCGAGGCGGCCGCAGCGCGCCCGACGGTCAAGCCCGTCACGCCCGACAGCCTGCGCGGCCGGGGCATGGTCGCGGCATGGCTATGGCTGCTGGCGGCGATGGTTGCGGTTATGGTGCTGGTCGGCGGTCTAACGCGGCTCACCGACAGCGGCCTTTCCATCACGGTATGGGACCCGGTCATGGGGGCGATACCACCGCTGAGCCAAGCCGACTGGATCGCCGCCTTTGACGCCTACAAGACGACGACCGAGTATCAGGTCCAGAACAACTGGATGACGCTGGACGATTTCAAGCCGATCTTCTGGTGGGAATGGGGGCATCGCCAGCTCGGCCGGCTGATCGGGCTGGTCTGGGCCGTCGGCCTGGGCGCCCTGCTCGCGTTTCGGATGGTGCCGCGTGGCTGGATCGGTCGGCTGGTGATGCCGGGGCTGTTGGGCGGCGTGCAGGGCGCGATCGGCTGGTGGATGGTGTATTCCGGCCTCGTCGGTCGCCTGGACGTGGCGTCGTATCGGCTGGCCACGCATCTGGGGCTGGCCTTCGTGATTTTCGCGCTGCTGGTCTGGTATGCTCGCCGTATACGCCTGCCTGAGGCCGAGATCGTGCAGGCGCGCCGCCGGCGGGCTGGCGGGCAGGGCCTGATGGCGACCTTCGCCGTGCTTGCCGGGGTACAGATCCTGGTGGGCGCGCTGGTCGCCGGCATCGATGCCGGGCGCAGCTATGTCGACTGGCCGCTGATGTCGGGCGAGTTCTTCCCGTCCAGCGCCTTCGATCTGCAGCCACTCTGGGCCAATTTCTTCGAGAACCCCGCCTTGGTGCAGTTCATGCACCGGATGCTGGGCTACGCCACGCTGGTTCTGGGGATCGTGGTCGCCGTCCGGCTATGGCGCCGCCCCGAACGGTCAGTGCGCTTGCATGGCGTGGCAATCGGTGTCGTGGTTCTGCTGCAGACCGTGATCGGCATCGTCACGGTCCTCTATGCCGCGCCGCTGGAGATTGCGATCTGGCACCAGGCCGGCGGTCTGCTGCTCTGGGGCATCGTGATCTCGGCCGCCTTCACGCTGGCCTATCCGCCGGCGACGCGGTTGCGCGCAGGCTGACCGACCGGGGTTCGAGCGGGCCTATCCGCCGGTACGAGGGCAAAGGGTCGTGGAGCGAGGGCGCCTAGCGCTCCTCAGTCCAGTCGGGTTGTCGTTTGTCCAGGAAGGCGCGGATGCCCTCGGCCGTGCCGCCCTCCATCATGTTCTCGGCAATCACGCGCGCGGTGTAGCCATAGGCCTGATCGAGCGGCATCTCGGCCTGGGCGTGGAAGGCCGCCTTGCCGTGGCGCAGCGCCGCCGGCAGCTTGCCCGCCAGGCGCCCGGCCATCTCGGCGACCGCTGCGTCCAGCTCGGCGGCCGGCACGGCGCCGTTGATCAGACCGGCCTCGACCCCCTCGGCCGCACTTAGGAACCGGCCGGTCGACAGCATCTCGAAGGCGCGCTTGCGCCCGACATTGCGGCTGAGCGCCACCATCGGCGTCGAGCAGAAGAGCCCGATATCCACCCCGTTGACCCCGAAGCGCGCCTCCTCCGACGCTATGGCGAGATCGCAGCTCGCCACGAGCTGGCAGCCCGCCGCCGTCGCCATGCCTTGGACCGCTGCGATCACCGGCACGCGCAGGCGCGGCAGGCGCGTCATCATCGCCGTGCATTGGGCGAACAGTGCCTCGAAGCCCGCCCGTCCGCCATCCGGCGCGGCGCGCATGGCGTCGATCTCGGCCAGGTCGTGGCCCGCGCAGAACGCCCGGCCGGCACCGCGGATCACCAGCACGCGCGCGCCGCGATCGCGCTCGACCGCGTCGAGGGCGCGCGTGATCTCGGCCATCATCGCCGAGGACAGCGCATTCAGCGCGCCCGGCCGGTTCAGGGTCATGGTCGCGACATGCCCGTCCAGGGCCATGGCGAGCAGGCCGTCCTGTGCCGATCCGTCCATCAGACCATCCTTCGCCGCTGCCGGTTGACCCTAGCCCGCCGCGTGGCGCGATGGCAAAGCGGGGTGGAGCCGGATCTGCGGCTTGGGCCCGTGGCAGGCGGAGTGATGACGATGCCCGAGGAGAGCCTTCACCCCGCGCCGGTGCTGGATGCGGCGAGCCTGTCGGCCTTCATCGACGAGGTGTTTCCGCAAATCCGGGGCGAGATGAGCGTCGTCTCGGTTGATGCGATGATGGCGGTGATGCGCCTTCACGTCGCCGACAAGCATCTGCGCCCGGGCGGCACGGTCTCGGGCCCGTCGATGTTCGCGCTGGCCGACTGCGCCTTCTACGCTGCCGTGCTGGCGATGATCGGGCGCGAGGCGCTGACGGTGACGACTTCGCTGACCATCAACTTCATGCGCAAACCCGAGGCACGCGATCTCTGGGGCGAGGCGCGCATTCTGAAGCTGGGCCGCACGCTGGCGGTCGGCGACGCGGTCCTGACGCAGCCCGGCATCGACGGACCCGTGGCGCATGCCAGCGTCACCTACGCGATCCCGCCGCGGCGGTGAGGGCTCGCCTTCGCCTATGCCCGTCCACCTGAGCGCCGGTTCGCGGCAAGGACGCCTTTCGAGTGCTGTAGCGGCGCCGGCGGCGGCATTTTTGGGGTATCTCTATACCGCAATCATAACCTACTGCTTTAGCGTCTTTATTTCGACGCCTTCGCGCTTGACTTGGCCATGGCCCTCCGTCATACGGCGCGCCGACAACGAGGGAGAGCCGCGCGATGAAGACCTATTCCGCGAAGCCGTCGGAGATCGAGAAGGACTGGGTGCTGATCGATGCCGAGGGCGTCGTGCTCGGCCGCCTCGCCTCGATCATCGCGATGCGCCTCAGAGGCAAGCACAAGGCGACCTTCACGCCGCATATGGACATGGGCGACAACGTGATCGTCATCAACGCCGAGAAGGTGCGCCTGACCGGCAACAAGCGGCGCGACAAGACCTATTACTGGCACACCGGCTATCCGGGCGGGATCAAGTCGCGCACCGCCGAGCAGCTGCTCGACGGCCGCTTTCCCGAGCGGGTGATCCACAAGGCCGTGCAGCGCATGATGCCGGGCGGGCCGCTGACCCGGAAGCAGCTGACCAACCTGCGCGTCTATGCCGGGGCGGAGCATCCGCACAGCGCCCAGACGCCCGGCGTGATCGATGTCGCCGGCGCCAACCCGAAAAACACCCAAGCCGCCCGGGGAGGGGCCGTCTGATGGCCGAGGAAATCAAATCGCTCGATCAGCTTAAGGACGCCGTTGCCGACCAGGCGGTGGCCGCGGGTGCCGATGTCGAACTGGAGGTGCAGGCGCCGCGCGAGCCGGTGCGCGACCAGCACGGCCGCAGCTATGCCACCGGCAAGCGCAAGGACGCCGTCGCCCGTGTCTGGGTCAAGCCCGGCGCCGGGCGCGTCGTCGTGAACGGCAGGGAAGTCGACACCTATTTCGCGCGTCCGGTGCTGCAGATGGTCGTGGCACAGCCGTTCCGCGTCGCCAATGTCGCCGGCCAGTTCGACGTGATGGCCACCGTCAAGGGCGGCGGCCTGTCGGGGCAGGCGGGCGCCGTGAAGCACGGCATCTCGAAGGCGCTGAGCCTCTATGATCCCGAACTGCGTCCGGCGCTGAAGGCCGCCGGCTTCCTGACGCGCGACAGCCGCGTCGTGGAGCGCAAGAAGTACGGCAAGCGCAAGGCCCGCCGCAGCTTCCAGTTCTCGAAGCGCTAATCGCTATCGCGCACCTCGTCGAGCAACGAGACGGATCGGGCCGCGGTACATGTCGCGGCCCGCGCCTTTTCTCGGCGCTCCGATCAGCCGACCGCGTCACCCAGCAGGTCGTCGACCACCGTCTGGTCGAGCCCGTTGCGCGAGATCAGCCCCCGCAGCGTCACGCTGTCCATGTCCGAGAACTCCAGCACCAGATCGCGCCCCGACACGCTGGCGCCCGTCTGGGCATCGCCGTCGCCCTCCAGAAGCGCGATCACGGTGTAGAAGTCATCGGCGTCCTCCAGTACCTCGCCGAGGCCGACCAGCTCCAGGATATCGCCGTCGAAGCGCCTGAAGGTCAGGCGGAAGTCGAGGATCAGGTCCGCGCCGCTGTCATAGACGAAACGGTCGCCGCCGCGGCCGCCGCGCGCGACGTCGTCGCCGGCCCCGCCGACGAGCGTATCGGCGCCGCCGCCGCCGAACAGGAGGTCGTCGTCGTCGCCGCCATAGAGCCGGTCGTCGCCGAGTCCACCGCGCATCCGGTCGTTCCCGGCCAAGCCGCTCTGCACATCCTCGCCGCCGCGACCGATCATGACGTCATCGCCGCGGCCTGCGGTCTGGGTCTCGCTGTCACCGTCGCCCGCGATCCGTTGGCGCGTCACCTCGGCTGCGCTGCCGTCGATCAGGTCGGCGGCCTTGTCGATCACCGCGGCGCCGACCTCGCGGCCGAGGCTCCGGCCGTTGATGTCGCCATCCTCGAAATGGATGCCGCCGTAGAGCCTGCTGATCCCGGCCTCGTCGGCGGCGATCGAGAAGGTGTCCCAGCTCAGCGTCAGGTCCTCGGCCGGCGTGGTCGACGGTTCGAAGCGCGATGACTGCGCGGGGAAGGTGATCGCGCCGCCGAAGTCGTCGGACCCGGTGACCTGAAGCAGGACCTCCGCGCCGGCGGCGGAAAAGGCGCTGTGGCCCGAGGTGTATTCCGCAAAGGGTGGCGACACGTCGGCGCCCGGCGTCTGATAGGTGATGAAGTCCTTCGCCAGGATCGTTTGGGTGTTCAGACCCTCGCCGGCATAGGCCTCGATCGTATTGCCCTCTGGACCCTCTTCGCCGATCAGGCCGAGCGCGCCCAGCTCGCGGACCGCGCGGACGGGCCTCACATAGTCGTAGAAGGTCTTGGCCTCCCAGGTCGCGATACCCGCATCCATCACGGCATTGGCGAGCTGGAAGAACAGCGCCGCGTCCTCGTCCACGGTGTTGCCGTCGCGCGTCGAGACGAACTGGCCGAAGGTCATCCAGGTGCCGGGCGGGAACGAGGTGCCGCCGCCGTCCTCCCAAAACTCGGCGATCAGCTTCTGTTCTTCGGTCAGGTTGGCGCTGAAGGCGATCACCTCCTCGGTCTGGGTGATGAAGCCCGGATTGATGACGTCGCCGATCAGATCGGGCGTCACGGGGATGACGCTGCCCGCCTCCAGCGCCGCGCCATCGACCGTACCCGCCGAGCCAAGCGTGATCGTGCCGGCGTCGATATTGAGCGTCGCGTCGGCGAAGGCGCCGGTGAAGAACGGCTCCGGTGCCTCGGGGCGGAGCGCGTCGCCCGAGCTGAGTGCGAAGGGCGTGACCGTGCCCCAATGCGGGGTCAGGAAGTTCTGCGCGCTCTCGTCCGGGCGCAGTTCCGGCTCATCAGGGTCGATCGGCACGAATTCCGGCGTCCAGGCCGCGATATCGATGACATCGCCGGGGCCGATATTGGTCGGCGCATAGCCGGTGGTGTCGGCATAGCCGGCCGACTGGTTGGCGCCGTCGCCCGCGCGCTCGGCGATCACCGCCTCGGCAACCGCGACGCCGAGCGCCGCGGCGCTACCGTCGGCGGGCGTCGCCGTCGGGTCCTCCCCAGCCTCCAGCAATGCGGCGTCGAAGATCTCGCTCTGCGCCGGAAACAGGTCGAGCAGCACGGTGTAGGCGGCCCAGCTCATCGCCGTGGCCTTGTGCGCCTCGGTGTTCTGCTCGACACCCACCTGTAGGTCGTCGCCGACCACTGCGCCGGTCGCGTCCTCGTCATACGAGGCCCAGGCGTCGAAGATCGCGGTATGCGTGATCGCATAGGCGCGCGAGGCGATCGTCGGGCCGACGGCGGTCTCGATCACGGCCGCCTGTGCCGCGCGATCCCAGATGATCGAAACCGTCGGCGTCGCGTTGACAACAGTGACGAGCTGGCTGTCTGGGTCGAGTTGCAAAAGGGAAGAGGGACTCTCCATTCTATGCGTCTCCGAAATCATCCACACCCACATCAGTAACGAGAGTGTGAACAATGGAACGCTGTTTCGAAAGTGCGGAACCGCAAAGGTTTCGTAACGGTAACTTGGCGGTTTCGCGGGATGGCGTGCGGGGGATCGTGAGGGGCGTCTTATCTAGGCGCCCGGGCCTCGAACGCCGCGCCATCGGGGGCAGGCCGCGCCGGTGACCGAACACGGCACGTCAGCGGTCACGCCCTATACTGGGCCGGCGATCTTCCATCTTGGCCACATCAAGACCGCCTCCACCTTTCTGCAGCAGCGGGTGTTTGGCGTCGCCGGCACCGGTACCGGCATCCCGGGCGGGGCGCTGACGCGTCGGCATCTCGTGGGCGAACTGGTGGCCTGTGATCCCTTCGCCTTCGACGCCGCGGCGCTCGCCACGCGGCTTGAGGCGTTGGAAGCGCCGGTCCGCGCCCAGGGGCTGGTGCCGGTCTGGTCGGATGAAGTGCTGATCGGCGACCCATGCCAGCGCGCCTATCACGGCCGCGCCGTGGCCGACCGGATCCTGGCCATAGGCCGGCCGCTAAGGGTGCTGATCGTGGTGCGGGAACAGCGTTCCTTCGCGTGGTCGGCCTATCGGCAATATGTCAGCAACGGGGGCGTGCTGGCGTTGAGCGATTTCGTCGGCCGCCCTGGTCTGCCGGTGTCGCACACCCCGATCCTGCGGCCCGACTACCTTGAGTTCGACGGCGCGATCGGCTTCTGGCGCAAGGCGGTTGGGGGCGAGAATCTGCTGGTCCTGCCCTACGAGATGCTGCGCGGCGACCCGGCCGGCTTCATCGCGGCCATCGCCGGGCTGATCGGGGTCGAGGCATTCTCGGTCGACGCAAGCGAGAGCCTGAATGTCGGCGACCATGCCGCCACCATCGGCCTGCGGCGCTTGGCAAACGGCGTGGCGCCCGTCAGCCCGCTCGGCGACCCGCCGTCGCGGTTGCGGCGGGCGCTGCTCGGCGTTGCGCGGCGCATCGGGCATTGGGCGCCGAGGCCGCTCCACCGTCAGGCGGAGCGAAAGGCGAAGGCGATGATCGCCGACACCTATGGCGACCGTTTCGCGGCGTCCAATGGCCGGCTCGCTGCGATGACCGGGCTGGACCTGGCGCGCTGGGGCTACCCGGTCGCCGAGGCGTCGCGCCTTGATCAGCCCCGAACGAGCACCGGTTCGGCGCCGATGGTGGAGGGATCTTCGACGGCCCGGACCAGGTAGTCGGCCGTGTCGGCGCGGCTGACCAGGCCGTTGCGCCAGGACGGCTCGTCCGGCAGCACGGCGTATTTCCCCGACGCCTTCCAGTTGGTCAGGATCGTCGGGCGCGCGATGGTCCAATCGGTGTCGGAGGCTTTGACCAGACCCTCCTGCACGCCCTTGTCTGCATAGATCCGCCCCAGGATCGCGCCGTGGCCGAGGATCTCTAGCGCGCTCATCGCGCTGCGGCTGTCGCCGGCACCGAACCCGGTCAGCACCACCAGCCGGCGCACGCCCGCCTTGCCCATCGCTGCCAGCAGCACCTCGGTCGCGCGCGAGAACAGCGTGACGGGGCCCATGATCGTCTCGCGGTTGATCGGCACGCCCAGCGTCATGATCACCGCGTCGCGATCGTCGAGCGCGGCGGTCACCGCCTCCTCGTCCAGCGCATCGCCGGCGACCTTCTCGAGCGCGTCGTGCTCGATGTCCAAGCGCTCGATCCCGCGGGCCATGGCCCTGACATGGTGGCCGCGCTCCAGCGCGGTCTGGACCGTCAGGCGACCGATGCCCTGACTGGCCCCGATGACGAGGATGCGTGACATGACGTCTCCGGAAGTGGGATAGGGCGCCCGGTCAGGCGCTGGGAGGATCGGGATTGAGCCGCAGCATGATTAGGTTCAGGTATCCAGCGAAGCTGACCCAGACAAGATAGGGCACGAGCAGCCAGACCGCCGTGGTGCTGTGCGGCGCGAAAACCGCCATGGTGGCGACGATCGACAGCCAGAGCGCCACAAGCTCGTAGAAACCCCAATCCATGCGCCTCAGCCCGAAGAAGATGCCGGACCAGGCGAAATTCAGCAGCAGATGGGCGAAATAGACGGCGAGCGCCACGGCCGCCCCGCTCCACCCCGATGCCTGCCAGACCAGGAAGCCAGACACCGCGATCATGATGTAGAGCGGCGTCCAGACGACAGGGAACAGCCAGTTGGGCGGTCGCCATGACGGGTGGTTCAGCCGTTCATACCAATCGCCCGGCGGAAAAATGCCGCCTGCCGAGGCGGCGGCGAAGCTTGCGACCACGAAGACGGTCAGCGCGATGATGGCATCAGTTTCCATCCTGTCCTCCGGCACGCGCGCAATTGAACCTGTTACACTGTCTGCCACAGTGCTTATTTCAAGCGGGCGCGATGCGGCGGCGATGGATTGCAGGTCGCGCGCTGCGATCGTATTTCTACGCCAAGCCACGTCGAGGGCAATGGGAGGTGGCATCCGATGGCGACCGGCACCGGATCAGGCGGCAAGCGGTCCGCGGCTAAACTGAGCGGTCTGGCCCGTCGTGCCGTCGCGGGCGGCGCGGCCAAAGATGGCGCGCCAGGTGGCGGCACGTCGCCCCGCGATATCAGCTATTCTTTCTATGCCCGCACCCGTGCGGCCCGCGCCGTGATCCGCTCGATCGAGAATCTGACCGGTCGGCCCCGGCTTCTGCGCATGGCCGATGGCTATGACCGCGACGTGGCGGCGGGCGAGGATTTCTGGGAGGTGATGCGCGCCCGCTATGGCATCACGCTGGATGTGGGCGGCAACGGCCTGGCCGGCATCCCGCGCGAGGGGCCGCTGGTGCTCGTCGC
>JBCCSW010000146.1:0-9580 GCA_039199465.1 Pseudomonadota bacterium | reverse complement strand
GCCGGGCTTTGCGTGGTTTGCTTTGGGCCGGTGCGGTTTCGTTCCGCCCCGGCGCCGACGGGCGACTTCGTTGGCTTCAGATCTTCGCGATCAGGCGGCAGGGACCGCCCGTACCGCCGGCATGCTTGGGCGCGCCTACCACCAGCGTCGCGCCCACCGGCGGCAGTTGATCTGAAGCCAACGCAGTCGCCCGTCGGCGCCGGGGCGGAAGGAACCCGCCCCGGCACATCGCAAACCTCTCTCAGCCCGGCAGCTCCTGCATAATGAGCGGCGCCGGGTGGTAGCGGAAGCCGTCGCCCACCTTCTCCACATGCCCGATGCCGGGCCAGGGGAAGTGATAGGCGATCATCGGCAGGCGCTGGGCCGCAATCATGTCTAGGACGCGCACCCGGGTCGCCGCGGACTGCGCCGGGTCGGTGTCGAAGGCAAACTGTGTCAGCGGTGTCTCCAGCAAGATGACGTGGTGATGCGTGAGATCGCCGATGACCGCGAGGGTGTCGTTGCCCGACGTGACGATGAAGGCAGTGTGCCCGACGGTATGACCCGGCGCGAACAGGGCCTGCACACCGGGCAGGAACTCTTCGCCATCCGTGAAGAACTTCATGCGGTCCTGATTGGGCATCAGGTTGCGCCGCGCGCCCTCGACGAAAGGTGCCATCCAGGCGGGATCGGTCGCGGAGAGTTTGGCCTCGTCGGTCCAGAAGTCGAAATCCGCCTCCGAGATCCAGATCTGCGCGTTCGGAAAGATCCTCTCGCCCGCATCGGACATGATGCCCCAGACATGGTCGCAATGGCCGTGGGTGCAGACGATGGCGGTGATCGAGCCTGGCTCGATCCCGGCGGCGGCGAGGCTGGACATCAGCTTGCCCGGCGTCGGGCCGAACATCTGCGACGTGCCCATGCCCGTGTCGAACAGGATCCGCTGGTCGCCGGCATCGACGACAAGGATGTTCTGCTCCAGCACCGCATTGTCGGTGGGCAGGAAGTTCCGGGTCAGCATGGCCCGCATCTCGTCGGGAGAGGGGCCGAGGAAGCTTGCCGTCGGATCGCCCAGCGGCAGGATGCCGTCGGAGACGACGGTGCCGATCAGGTCGCCGACCCGAAAGCGGTAGAAGTAGGGCGCCTGGGCAAGGCCGGACGCTGCGGCCGCCGGGCGCTGCGCGATCAGCGCGCCACCCGTGGCCGTCGCAAGGCCCAGGCCGGCAGCGCCGAGCAGCATGCCACGGCGGTGCAGCCGTGGGCCCTCGGGGTCGTTGGATTGGGATGGGGTCATCGGAGGTCCTCCCTCATGTCGTTTTTGGTTGGGACGGGTGTCCACGCGGCGCAATCGGCGACGCAATCGAGTGCGAGTGCACCTATACACCAAAGCGCTCTGGGCGTCTGTCGCTCTCGATCGTGAGCCGACGGCGAGGCTCGGGCCGGTCAGGCCGAGGACGCCCACGCACGATATCGCATATGGCAGGGTCGCCGGGCCAGCCTGCGCGCAGCGCCCACCCAAGGGTTGCCATCGGAGCCACCGCCGACGAGCAGCGACAGCGCTTTCGCGCTTAATTTGACCCAGGAAGGAGGGGCCAAACCTGCTGACCCTCGGACGAGGCGCGTCGTCGGAACCAACGGTCTCGCGCGGGGGGCGACGTCCTTGAAGTGGCGCCACTGCCTCGCGCCTTTCCGACGGTCAGCCCTGCGGCGCCATTGTCCGTCGCGATCGGACGGGCGCGCGGAAATACGCTGAGCGCGGCGTGTCTTCGGCGTCGAAGGCGCGGACCACGCTGGGGCGCGCCTCAAGGCGCTGGAGCAAGGCGTTCAAATGTGGATGGCGTGTCACCGCGTCAGCCTCAAGCGGCGCGTGTCGCGGCGCGATCAGCGACCAACGCGCGCACCCGCCGAGGTAGAAGTCGCACACACTCAGCTCACGTCCGAGCAGCCACGGCCCGCCATGTTCGGCGATCGCCGCGTCGAGCATGGCGAAATGGGCGCGCATGCGCGCGTGAACCGCTGGCCGAGCGGCCTCGGCCAGGTCCTCGCCGACATAGCGCTCGGTGTAGTATTGAAGCTGCGCGTCGGCGTGCAGCGTGTTCGAGAGGAAGAACAGCCATCGGAGAAACGTAGCCCGCGCTTGCGGGTTGGTGGGCGGTGGCGCCAGGCGGCCGCTCCAGTCCGCGAGATGGTTCAAGATCGCGCCCGTCTCGGACAGCGTCGCCCCTGTCGCCTCGTCCGCCAGAACAGGGACCATGCCGCGCGGGTTCAGGCGAAGGAACTCGGCGCTTCGCTGCGCGCCGGCACGCATATCGACGATCTCGTCTCGATAGGGCGCGCCAAGCTCCTCCAACACCATGCGCACGACGTGGCTCGCGCAGTCTGGGTAGGAGTAGAGGAGAAAGCTCATGCTTGGCCTTCTGCTGCTGCATCCGTCGGGCAATCCCTGCCGGCGACGACGCCGGGGCGCCGGCCCAAGCGTGGATCCACGGGGCGCGTCTGGTGCCCGAGGGCGTTGAGGGAGAGAGAATCCCTAAGTCCCGCAGAACGTTTGATGGACAGCCTGCTCCGCACGCGGGGGCAGCGCTAGCTCGGCCGCCTCCGCTTGGTCGTCGAAGGGGCGCGCAAGGGTCCTGCGCAGCCTCTCAACGGGCCCGAGATCGCCTGCCTCCGCCGCAGCGAGGGCATCCTCGACACGGTGGTTGCGCGGGATGAACAGCGGATTGGCTGCGCGCATGGCGATCTCGCGCTCTGCCGGCGCCAGCGGGTCATCCGCGAGACGGGTGCGCCAGCGTTCGACCCAGGCGTCGAATGCGGCCGGCTCTCGAAACAGCTCACGGGCCTGAGGCTGCGCCGTCGGCACAGGGCCGGCCGCGAGAGAAAGCCGGCGGAAGGTCAAGGTGAAGTCGGCATCGCCGTCCTCCATGACCGCCAGCAGCGCCTCGACAAGCGCGGCATCGCCTTCGGCTGGCCTTGAAAGCCCGAGCTTGCGGCGCATCACGCCGAGCCAGGCCTCGCGGAACATCTCGGGAAAGCGGTCAACGGCGGCCTGCGCGGCCTCGACCGCCGCGTCGTTCGAACCAGGCAGGAGCGGGAGCAACGCCTGCGCCAGCTGCGCGAGGTTCCAATGGGCGATCTGGGGCTGGTTGCCATAGGCGTAGCGTCCGCCGACATCGATCGAACTGAACACCTGCCCCTGACGATGCGCATCCATGAAAGCGCAGGGGCCATAGTCGATCGTCTCGCCCGAGATCGCCATATTGTCCGTGTTCATCACACCGTGGATGAAACCGACGCCCATCCAGCGCGCCACGAGATCGGCCTGGCGCGCCATAACGCGCTGCAGCAGCGCCAGCGCCGGCGCCTCGCTCGACGCCACCTCGGGGTAATGGCGCTGGATCACGTGATCCACCAGCGCCTGCAGGGCGTCGACGTCCTTGCGGGCATAGAAATACTGGAACGTGCCGACGCGGACATGGCTCGCAGCCACCCGCGTCAGCACGGCACCGTCGTGGACCGTCTCGCGATAGACCCGCTCACCCGTAGCGACCGCCGCGAGGGAGCGGGTCGTCGGGATGCCGAGGGCGGCCATCGCCTCGCTGACGATGAACTCGCGCAATACCGGGCCAAGAGGCGCCTTGCCATCGCCCATGCGTGAGAAGGGCGTTCGCCCGGCGCCCTTGAGCTGGATATCGCGCCGACGGCCTTCCCGATCGATGACCTCGCCGAGCAGAAGCGCGCGACCGTCGCCAAGCTGCGGCACCCAGTTGCCGAACTGATGCCCGGCATAGGCCATCGCAATCGGCTCCGAGCCCGGCGCAAGGCGACGACCCGAGAGAACCTCCAGGCCGTCCCGGCTCGCCAACCGGTCGGGGTCGAGACCAAGCTCCTCCGCCAAGGGTGCGTTCAGCTGCAGGAGCCTTGGGGCCGGGGCGGGCGCGGGCGAGACCTTGGCGAACAGCCGCTCCGGCAGCCGCGCATAGCTGTTGTCGAAGGCGAAGACGGCGTCTTCGGAATTGATGGCATCCACCGTGTCATTCTCCGCAGTGGCGATGGTCATCTCCCAGGTAGCATGGGGCGACCGGTCCACCATGCGCCGTCGCCTATCATGGAACGAGGTGGCGTGGCGCATGATGCCCGCAGGCGGGCTGGCCATCTCGTCAGAACATCGGCTCACCGGGTCTCCGCGCCGTCCGGCCGCCCGGAACGACAGCGTCCACACCGTCGCGGCACCGATCGTCGACCGCTCAGGCACGCGGTCTGGGCCAGTCCAGACCTGGCCGCGCACCGCGTGCCAGACCGCGATGGCGAGTGTCCCTCTCGGGCCCCGACGAGACTTCTCCGCATGGCAGGGCGCGGTTGACCGGATTGCCCACGGTCCCAACCGACGTCGATGAGACATGGCCGTTTCCGGAGCTAATCCGTGGCATTGGCGCATGACGACTTTGACATTCGCCATGCCAACCCTGCCAATGCGAGCAAACAAAATCGAAAGGCGTCCCGCGCGAGGGCGCAAGGGAGGAACGAATGACCAATCTCCGCCATGCTTCTGTTGGCCTGGTGGCGGCCGTGCTCTCCACCAGCATCGCCTCAGCCGACAGCTTTCCCGAGAGGCCGATCAACCTGATCGCGCCCTTCAACGCGGGCGGCGGGACCGACTTGCTGCTCCGCGGCCTCGCACCCCATTTCGCCGAGGCGATCGGGGGGGACGTCTTCGTGTCCAACATGGCGGGCGGCTCGGGCACGGTCGCCGCCTCGGCGCTGCAGGGTCAGCGGCCCGACGGCTATCAGCTCGGCTATTTCTCGATCACCGTCTCGACGATCCAGCCGCAGATCCGCGACGTGCCCTACGGCGTCGACAGCTGGACGCCGATCTGCTCGATCGCCGCCTCGCCGACGCTGCTCTTCACCTCGGCCGATCAGCCCTACCAGACCGCGGCAGACGTGGTGGCGGCGGCCGAGGCCGATCCGGGTGCGCTGGTCTACGGCTCGTCGGGCGCCGGGGCCATGACGCACCTGACCGCCGTCGCCGGCTTCGCGGGCCTCGGGATCATCGACGACATGGTGCATTTGCCGTTCCAGGGCTCGGGGCCCGCGGTCCAGGCACTCACCGCCGGCACGATCCAGTTCTTCGGCGATACCGAGCTCCTGATGAACCGCGGCGATTTCCGTCCGCTCATGGTGTTCAACGACGCGCGGTTAGAGAGCTATCCGGATGTGCCGACCGCCGCTGAGGCGGGGATCGAGGCGCCGCTCAACGAGCTTTATCTCTGGGGTGGCCTGTTCGCGCCCGCGGGTGTCGAGCCCGATGTCGTCGCGACGCTGGAGAGTGCCTGCGAAACAGCCGTCGCCTCCGAGGGTTTTCGCGATTTCGCCGCGAACTCGGGCACAGTGATCAACTATCGCGGCGCGGCCGAGTTCGACGCGTTCTTCAGAGCGCAATACGAGGCCAACACGGTCCTGATCGAGGCCGCGGGCCTCAAGTGAGCCGCGCCGCGTGATCGACCTGGGCCGGGCCGTCGCGCCGGGCCCCACCGAACCGGACGGATCGCCATGACGGCCCTTGTCTCCGAGCGTTTCCTGACCATCGTCGCCGTGCTGATCGCGGCGGCGGCGCTCATGAGCACGACCTTCACCGCCGAGTATCAGGCGCTCGGCGCGGCGCAGTCGCCGGTCTTCTTCCCGCGGCTCATCCTCGGCGTGATGATCGGGCTTTGCGCGATCGCCATCGTGCAGGATATCCGCGCCGCACCGCGCGCGGCGCCGGTCGAGCACTGGATCGCGCTGGTCGTCTTCGTCGTCGCGGCGCTGATCTTCGCCAACGCGATCACCCGGATCGGCTTCATGCTCAGTGCTGCTGCGTTCTCGGTCGTCTCGCTCTGGATCTTCGGCATCCGCCGTCCGCTCGCGATCGGGGCCTTCGCCCTGGCCGTACCGGGAGGCATCGTGCTGCTCTTCAACCACGTCCTGGCGCTGCCGCTGCCGACCGCGCCCTTCACCCACCTGTTCTGACGGAGCGTCGAGATGCTCGCCGCGATCCCCGACGCGCTGGCACTGCTCCTGACCGCCGAGGCGCTGCTAACGCTCCTGCTCGGCACGGTTCTGGGGATCGTGCTGGGCGCGATGCCGGGAATCGGATCGACGGTGGCCGTCGCCATGGTGCTGCCCTTCACGCTGTCGATGGGTCAGGCACCCGCCATCCTGCTGCTGCTCGCGGTCTATGCGGGCTCGGTCTATGGCGGGTCGATCTCGGCCATTCTGATCAACACACCCGGCACGCCGCAGTCGGCGGCGACCTGCTTTGACGGCTATCCCATGGCGCAGCGCGGCGAGGCGGGTCAGGCGCTTGGCTGGGCGACGGTCGCCTCGGTCGTCGGCGGCCTGGTCTCGGCCGTCGTGCTGCTGCTGGCCGCCCCGCAGCTTGCGGCGCTGGCGCTCAATTTCGGGCCGATCGAAACCTTCGCCCTGGTGCTCCTCGGCATGACCTGCATCGTCTCGGTGTCGTCGGGCTCGCTCGTCAAAGGCCTTCTCGCCTCCACCATCGGCATCCTGCTCGCCTCGGTCGGGGGCGATCCGATCACCGGTCAGCCGCGCTTCACCTTCGGCAACTGGCAGCTGATCTCGGGCTTCAACCTGCTCGCCGTCGTGATCGGTATCTTCGCGCTCTCCGAGGTCTTCGTCCGCGTCGGGCGCAAGGCCGAGGCGGTGAGCGAGCTGGCGGCCTTCCGGGGGATCGTTCTGCCGCGCTGGCGCGACTGGGCCGGGCGCAAGCGCAACCTCGCCAAATCGGTGCTCATCGGCAATGTGATCGGCGTGCTGCCGGGCACGGGCGCGGCCACGGCGGCCTTCATCTCCTATGCCGAGGGCAAGCGCTCTTCGCCCAATCGCGAGGGCTATGGGCAGGGCGAGCCCGACGGCATCGTCTCGTCCGAGGCAGCGAACAATGCCGTCACAGGGGGGGCACTGGTGCCGACCATGGCGCTCGGCATCCCGGGCGACGCGATCACCGCCGTCATGCTGGCGACGCTGACGCTGCACGGCATCACGCCGGGGTTCAGGCTGATGGAGGACAACCCGACGCTGATCGCGGCGATCTTCGCTGGCTTCTTCGTCATCAACCTGCTGTTGCTGCCGCTCGGCCTCGCGCTCAGCCGGGTCGCGGCGCCCATCCTGCGCATGCGCGAAGGCTTCATGATGACGGGCGTCGTGCTGTTGTGCGGCGTCGGGATCTACTTCGTGCGGGGCAATCCCTTCGACCTGCTCGTCATGGGCCTCGCCGGCGTGCTCGGCTTCGTGCTGCGCCGCCAGGATGTGCCGATGGCGCCGCTGGTCATCGGCATGGTCCTCGGCCCGACGCTGGAGCTGACGCTTCGCCAGGGCCTGATCCTGTCGCGCGGCGACATCACGGTCTTCGCCACCGGACACCCGATCGCCGCCGGCCTGTTCGTGGTGACCGCGCTCGCCCTGATGCTCCCGTTTGCCCGCGCCGCGCTGAGGCGTCCTGCCTGAGCCGAGCCGCGTCGCGTCGAACGCCATTTCAGGTCGGCACGGCATCGTGGTGGATGGCGTTGGGGTTCGTTTGCCGACGATGGGTGCTGTCCCGCCCGCCGGCCGGCCGCGCGGTGCCGGGCCCGTCGGGAACCCTGCACTTGCGACGTCAAACGAACGACCGGATGCCGCGGGAGGCCCGACATGCCGGCCGCGCATACTGGTTTTGCGTGCAGTCCGACGCGTCTCCCGTTCTCCCAGCCTGATTTAGCGCTAATTCCGACTTCGGAGGCGCAACCCGAGCTGGCCATGCTGCAAGACAGAGCATCCGAGACCGACGCCGAGAAACAAAAGGCGCTGTTGCGGCGCCTGGTCGAGGCGCTGAGCCGCGAAAATCCCGAACTCTACTACCAGCCGACCAGTCAGGTCGCCCGGCTGATCCAGCAGCACATCGCCGAGCGCGGCACGCTTGACGCTGATGAGCACGAGCTGATGGCAAGGCTGAGCCATCGCGACATCGAAGTGCTGCTGAGCCTGCATTGACCCGTCTGACCGGTGAAACCGACCAGGTGGAAACGACCACGGGGTCTTTGAGCGGCTGTATGTTGGAGGTGTCTGGCGCATCGACGGCCGAGCGTTGGTCGTCGGCTGGCGGTAGATCGCCGAGATCGAACCGCAGCCGGCCGTGCGGACGTATCGACCCTCGAATGCAGCGACTTCTCTGGTGTCCTTCGGTCCGGGTCATAGCTGTCCAAGAACGGTCAAAATGGGCGACGGACCGCGCCGCTGTTTCCGATGGATGCAACCGATGGGCGATGTGCACCGGATGAGCCTCTGTCGTGCTTCAGGTTTGCCGCTTGCGGTCCTCGCCTTCCTGCTGCTCTGCGCCCAAGTGGTCGCAAGCCGGGCTGAGCCGGCCCCTTCCGAACCCTGGACTTCCGAACCCCGGCACGGTTTCGCGCTCCACAGCCGTCTCGAACGATCACCGGACTTCGAGCGCTTTGACTACGTCAATCCGGATCCGGTCGTCGGCGGGACCTTGCGCCAAGGCTCCACGATCACCTTCAACACAACCAACCGCATGCGCTTTCCCGGAAAGGCGCCGAACGAGCTGGAGTTTGTCCACGACACCCTGATGGTGCGGGCGCTGGATGAGGCGGCCTCGTTCTATGGTCTGCTGGCGGAGAGCGTCGAGGTGGCGCCTGACTACGCCACTGCCCGCTTTACCCTCAGGGCCGAGGCGCGCTGGCACGACGGCACGCCCGTCACCGCCGAAGACGTCGCCTTTACCTTCGAGACCCTGCGCCAACACGGGCTGCCGCTCTACCGCACGACGCTGGAGCCGGTCGAGATCACCGTCGAAGGGCCGCGTACGATCCGTTTCACGGCGCCCGGGGCCGGCGACTGGCGCTACCTGGAGCTCGTCGCGACCTTCCCGATCCACCCCGCGCATTTCTGGCGCGATCGCGACCTGTCGAGATCGACGCTCGACGTGCCCCTTGGCAGCGGCCCCTACCGCGTCGCCGAATTCGAGCCCAATCGCCGTGTCGTGCTGGAGCGGGTCGAGGACTACTGGGGCCGCGATCTGCCCGTGACGCGCGGCCTTTGGAACTTCGACCGCCTCGAGACGCTGTATTTTCGCGACCAGACGGTCCTGATCGAGGCGGTCAAGTCCGGCTATCTCGACATCAAGCGCGAAATCAACGCGGGCTACTGGGCAAAGCTCTACGACGGACCAGCGCTGGCCGAGGGGCGGCTTGTCAAGTCGACCTTTCCCGACCGCCAAGGGGGGCGGCTCGCGGCGCTCGTCTTCAATCTCCGACGTCCGCCCCTCGACGATCCGCGCATCCGCGAGGCACTGACGCTTGCCTTCGACGGCGCGTGGACGCGCGAGACGCTGTTCAACGGTCTCTACGAAGCCCCCGGCCCGCTCTACGGGCCGACCGCGCTGTCGGCCGAGGGGTCGGCCAGCCCGGCCGAACGGGCGCTGCTGGCGCCCTTCCTCGACGATCTGCCAGCCGGTTTGCTGGAGGCGCCAAACCCTCCGGAAGAGCGCGCGACGCTGGATCGCCGAACGCGGCTCCGGCGTGCCGACACGCTGCTGCGCGACGCGGGC
>JBCCSW010000145.1:0-9585 GCA_039199465.1 Pseudomonadota bacterium | reverse complement strand
GATCCCGGTGCGTCGGGTCTTGGCATTCAAGACGACAGCCAGCGCCTTGGCGGGATCGGCGGCGGCGTGCAGGTAGACATGGCAGATCCCTTCGAGATGCGCGAAGACCGGCACGCGCGCCTCGGCCTGCACGCGACCGACCAACCCCTTCCCGCCGCGGGGCACGATCACGTCGACATGCTCGACCGCCTGCAGCAGCGCACCGACGGCGGCCCGGTCACGGGTCGGCACGCGCTGGATCGCGTCGGCGGGCAGGCCGGCCCGCGTCAACCCCTCAACCAGGCAGGCATGGATGGCGCGGGCGCTCTCGAAGCTCTCCGACCCGCCACGAAGGATCGCGGCATTGCCCGATTTCAGGCACAACGCCCCCGCATCGGCGGTGACGTTTGGCCGGCTCTCGTAGATCACGCCGATCACGCCGAGCGGCGTCGCGACGCGACGGATGTTGAGGCCCGAGGGCATCGTCCAGGCCGCAAGCTCACGACCGACCGGATCGGGCTGCGCCGCGATCGCCTCGATCCCCGCGGCCATCGCCTCGATCCGCGGCGCGGTCAGCTCCAACCGGTCGAGCATCGCACCCGAGATGCCGCGTTCGCGCGCCGCCGCCATATCCACGGTATTGGCCGCCGCGATCTCGCCCGACCGGCCGCGGATCGCCGCGGCGGCACTGCGCAGCGCCTCGTCCCGCGCACTGGCCGGCGCGGCGGCGAGAGCGGCTGCTGCCGCCTTCGCGCGGGCGCCGATCGCAGCGACCATCGCGGCCACGTTGTCCATGCGCTCATTCATGGCATCATCTCCCGAACCGGCACGTGCCGCCTGCGCTGATCCGAGCATCCACGGCCATCACCGGTCAATCCTCGGCCGGGGCGGCCGATCGCGCCTCGCCGTCGCGCGTGCCCCAGATCACCATATCATCGGCATGCACGACGGCGGCGCGGCCGGCATAGCCCAGCAGGGCGGCGATGTCGCCCGACTGGTGGCCGGCCAGCAGCGCCGCCTCGGCCGAGGCATAGCCTGCCAGCGCCGCACCGATCGCCGGGCCGTCCGGCATCGCGATCGCTACTGGATCGCCACGGCGGAAGTTGCCCTCGACCCCCGTCAGGCCGGCGGGCAGCAACGACTTGCCGCGGCGAAGCGCCCTCGCCGCGCCGGCATCGACGATCAACCGGCCGAGCGGCTTCATCCCCGCGATCCAGGCCTTGCGGGCGGCCGCCGGGCTGGCCTTTGCCGTGAACAGCGTCGCCCGCGCGCCGGCCAGGACCGCCGCGACCGGATGCAGCACGGTGCCGTCGGCGATCAACATCGCGCAGCCACCTTCAGTGGCCGTCTGCGCCGCCATGATCTTGGTCTTCATGCCGCCCCGCGACAGGCCCGAGGCCGCGTCGCCGGCCATCGCCTCGACCGCCGGCGTGATGGCATCGACCCGCTCGAGATGGCGCGCGGAAGGATCGCGGCGCGGATTGGCGGTGTAGAGCCCGTCGACATCGGACAGCAGCACAAGCAGGTCGGCACCCGCCATAAGGCTGACGCGCGCGGCGAGACGGTCGTTGTCGCCATAGCGGATCTCGTCGGTCGCGACCGTGTCGTTCTCGTTGACCACGGGCACCGCGCCGTGGGCGATCAGGGTCTCAAGCGTCGAGCGGCCGTTCAGATAGCGCCGCCGGTTCTGCGTGTCCTCCAGCGTCAGCAGGACCTGCGCCCCCAGTAGGCGATGGCCGTCGAGCGCTCGCTCCCAGGCCCTGGCGAGCCGGGTCTGCCCCACCGCCGCGGCCGCCTGCGCTGCCTCCAGCGGCACCGCGCCCTGTCCCAGCCCCAGCATCCCGCGGCCGAGCGCGATGGCCCCGGAGGAGACCACGAGCACATCGGCACCGCGGGCCCGCATGGCGGCGAGATCGGCAGCCAGCGCCTCCAGCCACGCGCCGCGCAGCGCGCCGTCAGCACCGACCAGCAAGGCCGAGCCGACCTTGACCACGACGCGGCGTGCCGTCGCGAGGCCCGCGGCGGCAGCGGTCGCGGCGACCGGATGGCGCTGGTCGGTCACGGTGTCCATGGCGCCTCGACCTCGGCGGCCTTGCCCGCTGCCGGCGTCTCGGCGATCTCCGCTCTCAGCGCGCGCAAGGCAGCCTCGACGCCGGCGCCCGACAGGGCCGACAGGGTATGGCTGACGCGCACGCCCTGCTCCGCGATCAGGGCCTCAAGCGCCGTCAGGTCGTCCGCCGTCAGTGCGTCGATCTTCGAGAGCGCTACGATCCGCGGTTTCTCGGCCAGACCCGCGCCATAGGCGGCCAGTTCGGCCTCCACGGTGCGCAGATCCGCAACCGGATCATCGGCGGTCGCATCGATCAGGTGCAGCAGCACCGCGCAGCGTTCGATATGGCCCAGGAACCGGTCGCCGATACCCTTGCCCTCATGCGCCCCCTCGATCAGGCCAGGGATATCGGCCAGCACGAATTCGTGCCCATCGACGAAGGCCACCCCCAGGTTTGGGTGCAGCGTGGTGAACGGATAGGCCGCGATCTTGGGCCGGGCGTTCGACACGGCCGAGAGGAAGGTCGACTTGCCGGCATTCGGCAGCCCCACCAGCCCGGCATCGGCAATCAGCTTCAACCGCAGCCAGACCGCCATCTCGACCCCAGGCTGGCCTGGGTTGGCATGGCGCGGCGCCTGGTTGGTCGAGGATTTGAAGTGGAGGTTGCCGAAGCCGCCATTGCCGCCCTTTGCCAGGCACACCCGCTCGCCCGTTCGGGTGAGATCGGCGATCACCGTCTCGCGGTGCTCGTCGAGCACCTCGGTCCCTTCGGGAACCTTCAGCGTGACGCTGTCGCCATTGGCGCCGTGGCGCTGCTTTCCCATGCCATGCCCGCCGGTGCCAGCGAAGAAGTGCTGCTGATACCGGAAATCGATCAGCGTGTTCAGCCCGGGCACCGCCTCGATCCAGACATCGCCGCCCCGCCCGCCATCGCCGCCGTCGGGCCCGCCGTATTCGACGAACTTCTCGCGCCGAAAGCTGACCGAGCCCGCGCCCCCGTTGCCCGAGCGGACATGCACCTTCGCCTCGTCGAGGAACCGCATGACCGCCCGTCGCCTAGGCGCGATCGGCGGTCTGCGCCGCCCAGTCGTCGCGCATCAGCCGGCCGAGCCGGCTCTCGCCCTCGGCCCCGCGGGCGACCGAGAAGCGCGTCGCGGTACCGATCCAGCGAAAGCCCAGCTTCTCCAGCACGGCACCCGAAGCGGGGTTGTCGACGAAGAAGCCCGCGTTGATCGCGGCGATGTTCTCGGTCTGGAAGACATGGGCGATCACCGCGGCCACGGCCTCGGTCGCATAGCCGGTGTTCCAGAACGGCGGGCCGACCCAATAGCCGATCTCGGCCACCTCCTGCTTGTAGCCGACGATGCCGATGAACTCCGCACCGCCGGACGGCGTCGCGTCGATCGCCCAGCGCCGCTCGCCATGGGGTCGGGCGGCGTTGCGCAGATACACCTCGGCCGCGCCTGGCGGATAGGGATGCGGGATCGATCCCGTCATCATCGCGACGCGCGGGTCGGAGGCATAGAGCTGCATCGCCCCCGCATCCGAGAGCTGCGGCGGACGCAGGCACAAGCGGTCAGTGAACAATCGCGGGGTCATCGCCCCTCCCTTTCGCGCCCCGCCTCCGAACGAAGAAGGGGACCGGCCCGCCGGCCGATCCCCCTTCACCGTCTCGGGCGATGCAGCGCCGGCTTACTCGGCCGCTTCGGCCATCGGAACCACGGACACGAAGGTCCGGCCCTTCAGGCCCTTGTGAAACTTCACATGGCCTTCGCTCTTGGCAAAGATCGTATGATCCTTGCCGAGGCCGGTGTTCTCGCCCGGGTACCATTTGGTGCCCCGCTGACGGACGAGGATGTTGCCCGCGAGCACATGCTCACCACCGTATTTCTTGACGCCAAGGCGACGTCCAGCGCTGTCACGCCCGTTCCGCGAGGAGCCGCCAGCCTTCTTATGTGCCATCGATCCCTCTCCTCAGGCCGTCGTTATGCCGGTGACGCGCACCGTCGTCAGGTGCTGGCGATGACCGCGCAGACGCTTCGAACTGCTTTTCCGACGCCGCTTGTGGAAGGTATAGACCTTGGGGCCGCGGCCCTGCTCCACAACCTCGCCCTGCACCGATGCACCCTGGATCAGAGGCGCGCCGACGGTGACGCTGTCGCCGCCCAGCATCAGCACCTCGGCGAAGTCGACGGCATCGCCGGCTGCGCCTTCAAGCTTCTCGATGGTGATCTCGTCGCCTTCGGCAACCTTGTATTGCTTGCCGCCCGTTCGGATGACCGCATACATCCCGCTCTCCATTCTCGCGCCCATCGGCGACCGCATCTGAGCCGTTTTGGCCCTTGCGGTGCTTGTGCGGGGCAGGCCCGCGCCTGAGGCAGCGTCACAGGGCGGTACCTACCACCCATCATAGGTAGCCGGGCGCGTTCGGCGCCCAGGCTCAACAGAAGCGTCGCAATGCAGCCAGCCACCGACAAAGTCAAGCGCCGGGTCGAGCACTGGGCCGAGCACTGGGCCAAGCGCTGGGTCAACCACTGGCGCGTCAGCGTGCTTTGGCGAAACGGCGGCCAATCGCGCGGTCCGCCCCTTGATCACCGTCGGCCCTGGCGGTATCAGGCCCGCCAGCCGCGCACAGCGACCACTACTCAAAAGTGCGGCTGCTGCGGAGAGGTGCCGGAGTGGTCGAACGGGGCGGTCTCGAAAACCGTTGTGGGGGTGACTCCACCCAGGGTTCGAATCCCTGTCTCTCCGCCATTGAACGTGCGCCTCTGTCTAATTGCATGCGCGCTGTCGCGGACAGAGACCAGGCTAAAACGGCGGCGAGCTTTTGCCCGTTTGTGGTCCGGCGCGCAGCTCGTGTGAGACGCGTTTGACCGTCGAGAGTTTGGGAGCATCGGTCGCAGGGTGTCGCTCGCCGTCTTTTTCAAGCACCCAGCGTTCCTCCTCGTTCGCGCCGCACAGTGCCTGCCCCTCCACGGCCCGCACCCGGATGATTGCATCACGCCCGACACGCTACTCCCTGGACGTTCCCATGCCCTTCAAATGGGCGGCCGCGGTCCCGCGTGGGTCACTCGAGATCGTGATTGCCCTAAAGCTAATCGGCGCTCAGTCTGCAGGAGGCCATGGCTACTCGGTGGTGTGGAGCGGCTTGGGCGAGACGACGAACGCGTTTTCCCCATAGACGCGCCAGCGCACGGTGCGGCTTGTGCTGGCGCTTGTCGGCGGCACAGCGCGCGCTGGCAGGCCATCGTGTCGGTGTCGGCGACGATCGGCGGCACGGCATTGCACCGGATCTCCGTTGAGATCGTCCACCGCGCCCGGCCAAGTCATCTGGCAATGTCGCGCGCCCACCGGCCCATGGCGCATGACAGCGCGATCTGCTCATGCTCGACGAAGAACAGGTTCGACCTGTCGGCGGCGGGCGCCGACACCGCCAGATGCATCGGCGCCGTGGCGCCGGCCCTCCGGCACCGTCGGCCGCCGAGCTCCGGCAAGACGATCAACGGCCTCTTCATGGCCGAGGTCAGCCACCGGCGCAGACCGTGGCGCCGGATCGAGGTCGCATCCATGCCATGACGTGCGGCACGCTCGAATTGGCGACTGGTCCGACAAACGTCACCTCCTCGAGCCGTTTGGCAACATCCCGCAAGCAGGGGCGGGGAGGCGCACCACGCCTTGGCGGCAAGCGACGTCTCGGCCGCCGAGCCGAACTCAACCGGCTTCCGACCGACCCGGCGCGGGTCAGCTCTCAAAGAGCGAGCATCGGGCGACAACCCTCCATCGGGCCGACACACGACCGCTCGGAGATGGGATCGATAAGCCAACTGACATCCTTCTCCAACGCGGCAAAACGCGGCCGAAAGTCTGTCTTTTGGGATGTCAGAAGGTCGTCGTCCCTAAAGCCCGCCTGTCCTCGTCGATAACTCCACGGGGCGGTGGCGGTCACTGAGATCGCAGCGAGACGCGTCGCTGACAGAGAAGGCCGCTTGGGTTGGGCCTGATTTCTGTCGGCACCGATGAACCAGGCCGGAGCTTGGGGACACTCACGAGGGTGCCCAGCCGTAGGGTCGCTGAGGAAAGTACCCGATCGGGTAGGTTCGCGTGGAAATGCCTTCCAGTACTCTCGATACGGCCTTTGTGGCGCCACGACCTGGGAGATCGGTTCTATGGAGCAATCGTGAACGCCCCAAACGCCAAGGACTGCGATCAGGACCTGCGCCACCTCGCCACGCATTCTCAAGACGATGCTGCGGCGCAAAGAAGGTGGCTCTTGTGCCGATGACGATCCGGAAACCTCGGGCTGGTCGCGGGCGCAGCGGAAAGCGTCTGCCGGGTCTTCCGATGGGTGTGCAGATGCGCAGCGGCACACGCGATGTCGAGGGCATGCAGGTCCACTACCGCGCCGGCGGTGCCGGGCCGCCGGTGTTGATGCTGCATGCGGGCCTCGCGACCGCAGCGCTGTCCTGGCGCCGCTGGACCGGTCCGCTGACAAGGCGGTATCGCGTCATCGCCCCTGATATCCGGGGACACGGGCGCACCACCAACCCGGCAGGACGGTTCATCGGTTTCGGGCCGATGGCCTGGGACATGCTGCGCTTCATCGAGACCCTCGACCTCGAGGCACCGCCGCACATCATCGGCCATTCCTGCGGCGCGATCATCGCGCTGCACATGGCGGTGTACGAACCGGGTCACGTGGGGCGGCTGGCGCTGCTGGGTGCGCAGCCATTCATCGGACGCTCCGAGCGGTATGCCGACGCGCTCCGTCAGCACTTCTCGGCAAAGGCCCTGGATGTCGCGCCGAGCCCGCTTCCCTTCCTGCGGCGCAACCCGGTCACCGGCGCGACCATGACGCTGGCCCACAGGCGGACATCGGCGCTCAAGCTCTTCAGCCAGCTCTGGCCCCTACGCGTTCGGCCGCTCAGCCTCGGCGAAAGCGACTTTGCCAAGATCCGCCAGCCGATGCTGCTGATGATCGGCGACGCCGACCCCTTCGTGTCCATCGCCGAAACCGAGGCGCTTGCGAGGCTTGTCGATGCTTCGCGCGTCGAACGCCTTGCCGGTCACGACCACAATTCCGGCCTGCAGGACGCGACCATCGCCGAGGCCATCGTGGCGCCTTTCCTGCGTGGCGCCGAAGATGGGTGACCTCGGCCAACTGCCCGCGCGCGATCGCGCCCTGCGCGCCCGACCCGCCCTCGGCGCTGTCGCGGACGCCTTCACCGCGCGGTCGACGGACATCACAGCGTGCAAGGAGCTTGAGATCGAGATGTCGGCGGCAGTACGGCAGCTCGGATATCACGGCTTCGATGCCTGGGCCGTGACGCGCGGCACCATCGGCAACATCCACAGTTCGCAGAACCTGTGGGCCGCCGACTACGCGCCCGACGTGATCAAGTCCTTCGTCAAGCTGGGCCTGGCCAAGGCCTGCCCGGTCACGAACATGGCCTCGCACACGGCAACGCCCTTCGATTATGTCGAGGCGCTGAAAGCCGGGCCGCAGAACGCCTCGTCACGCTGGCAGCAGCAGACATTGGCATTCTTCGGCGTCCAACATGCCTGGATCGTCCCACTCAATACCGTCGAGCAAATGCGCGGCGTGACGCTGTATTTGAAAGGGTCGACGGCACGGGATACCGAGTTCTTCCAGGCCACGCGCCACGATGCGCATCTGCTGGCAGTCGCCTTTTTGGATGCGTTTACGCGCCAGAGTGCACCGCGGAAACCCTGCGCTTCGGGAGCCGTGTTGCTAAGCGTCCGGGAGGTCGACTGCATGCAATGGGTGGCCCGCGGCAAGACAAACTGGGAAGTCAGCCGGATCCTATCTATCAGCGAGAACACCGTGCGCTTTCACCTGAAAAATGCCTTCAGGAAACTCGACGCGACATCGCGATCCTCAGCGGTAATGCGCGCTATTCAGGCCGGTCTTATCGAGTCCTGATCTCATAATTCTCAATTTGAGAATTAAGCCTTGCCGCTGATCGAAAAGTCTCGTCATCGGTTGGCGATCCATCCAATTTTCAGCACAAATTGCGCAATATAGTGCTGAAATAGCGCTCAGTAGGTCACGTAGCGATTTGGCGTTATTTGGTTCAAATATTTGCCCTGCATGAACGGGTAGGTCCGCGGACTACCCGCCTCCGCTAGCACGACCCGGCTTTCCGCAATCAGAGGAGCCGAGATCATGCGCTTCAGAACGACATATTTTGCCGTAACCACCCCCGCCGCCGCGCTCGTTGCCGGCCTGCTCGGCTCCACCGCCGTCGTCACGCCGGCCCATGCCATGGAGGCCTGTGACGGCTTCCTCGTGAGCGCTGCGACCGAGGTGTTTCCAGAGGGCGGCAATGCCCTGCAGGCCCTGCAGCTCATCAATCTCGGCCCGATCAGGCTGGAGGAAGGCGACAGCATAAGCATCGTCATTGCCGGCCCCCCCCCGGGCAACAACGCCGTGCGGCTCGAGGAGGTCACCGTCGGCAACCAGGGTCTGCTCGGCAGCACCGATGCCAACGAAAACGGCTTTCTGCAGGTCACTATCGTCAACAACGGCTCGGGCGTGATCGAGGGTGATCTGTTCGTTCGCATCCTGAACAACGTGGCCAACAGCAGCGTCTCGATCACGGCCTCCTGCGACCCGGCCGAGGACGACGATGACGACGACGACGATCAGGGTCAGGACGACGGCGCCGATGATGATCAGGGCGCGATCGACCCGGATTTCGCCGGCGGCGCGGTCGACGCCTTCGTGCAGGGCATCACGCCCGGCCTCAATGGCGGCCCAAGCGGCAGCTTCGTGCGCATCGGCGATGGGGTGTTCGACGAGATCGACGCCCTGAACGAGGTGATCTTCCAGGAGCGTCGCCGCATCGCGCGCGAACAGGGCGCGGAAGACGACACTCCACCGCCCGCGCCGGGAGCTGACGATGAGCCGCTGCCCGAAGCGCTGGAGGAGGAGCGCCGCCGCATCGCCGCCGAGCGGGGCGAAGATCCTGGTCCCGCGCCGGCCGAGGAAGGTGGCGACGAGGGCGTCGGCCAGTTCGACGTGCCGGTCGGTAACGGCCTTGACCCTGATGCGCAGGCGCGCGCGGCGCTCAACGATCTGCGTTTTCCGGGCGTCGGCCCGCGCGAGGACGAAGAGCTCAGCCAGGACGAGTTGCGCGTGCTCTTGGAGCTCCGCCTTCGCCAGATCCGGCGCGCCCGCAACCGCACGGAGACCCTTGGCTCTGACGTCACTCGCCGCGCGGCGCTGGAGTCCCTCGATCGCGAGATCGAACTGATCCAGCGCGACATCGAGCGCAACGAGCGCGGCGAGCCCATCGGGGACCCCAGTGCAGACATCACGCGCGGAGAGTTGCGTGAGCGGGTGCAGAACGAGGAGCGCAACTTCGGTCCGCTGGAGATTCAGAACCGCGGTGGCGCCGATGGCATCGAGAACCGCGAGGTCTCTACCGGGCAGGAGTTTTTTCAGGATACGAAGATCGATGGTTCTGGCGGGACCTCGGTCCTCTCCGAGACTGGTGAGGACCCAGCCGGAGCAGCACTCGGCGTCCTCCTGGCCG
>JBCCSW010000144.1:0-9619 GCA_039199465.1 Pseudomonadota bacterium | reverse complement strand
GTCCAGCCGCGCCCGTTCGCGTCGCAGCCGGGCACGTGCCTCCAGTTCATCGCGCAGCGCTGCCGCTTGCCGGGATAGCGCCTCGCGCGTGGCGCAACGTTCTTCGACCGCCTTTTCCGCCTCGGCCAGTGGCCCGCCGGTCTTCACCCGGCCGGTGTCGGTCAGGTAGCGCGCGAGTGCCGCGCCGACCGCATCGACGGTCCGGTCCATGCGCCGCCCGCCGGTCATCGCCGCGACCTCGCCCGCGACCGAGGCCATGACGCTGCGGCGGGCCAGCATGTCGGGTCGGCCCTCACCAAGCCCCAGCACACCCTGGCGCACCCAGACCAGGCCCGCCGGTCCGCCGTCCTTCGGTGGGCGCACCCGCTCGGCGATCCAGGCTTCGGCCTCGTCGGCCTGGTGGCGGAGGATGCCGTCCCGGTGCACCGTGGCACTGCCGTTTCGGCTCTTGCGCCAGGTCTTCGCGACGGTCCAGCACGCGCCGTCCAGGGCGATCTCGGCCTGCACTTGCGGGTCGCCGCCGGCATGGGGCTGCAGCGCGCGCACGTGCTGATCCCAGGCCCGGTGGCGGGTGAAAAACAACGCGTGCAGCGCGTCGAGCAGCGTCGACTTTCCCTGCTCGTTCGCCGCGGCCAGCACGTTCAGGCCCGGCGCGATCCCCGTGACCGCGACCGGCTCGACGAAACGGCGCACGTTCTGAAGACGGAGCGCTTGCAGCCTCACCCGGCGTCCTCGCGCAGCAGGCCATAGAGCCGGTTGAGCGCGGCCGCGGCGATGCGCGCCTCGTCGCCGGCGCCTGCCGCGTCGGCGGCAAGCGCATCGGCTGCCTGGCGGAGGGCCCCGCCGGGTGCGATGGCGTCGAGATCCTCGGCCTCGAACTCGGTCGCAAGCTGCGTGTCGTCGGCCTGAAGATGCGCAAATTCCGGGGCGACGGCCTGGATGCGCGCCGTCAAGCCCCGCCGCGCCTCCACGCCGAGACGGCCCTCCAGGATCAGGCTCATCAGCGTATCGCGCCGCGCCGGGCCCGCGTCTGGCAGCGTGTCCGCGAGACCGACGGCCCAGTCGATGCCGGGCGTCAGGGTGAGGGCGTGCTCGCGCCAGTAGAACCGGCCGGTGTCGATCGACGCGACCTCGGGCTCGGCCCCCGGCCCGGCGATGGAGACGGCCAGGCAAGCACCGCGCCCGGCGTGGCGGAAGCGGTCCTTCTCGGGCGTGCCGGCGTACCAGCAGCGCGCATCGACCCGCATTTGCCCGTGCCAGTCGCCGAGGGCGAGGTAGTCGAGGCGCGCGCGCGCGGCGCGGTCGGGCGCGATCACCGGCGTGGCGTCATCCGCGCCGCCGAAGCGCTGGATCGGGCCATGCGCAAGACCGATACGGATCAGGCCCTCGGCGCTCGGCACCTCGTCCATCCAGGCCGTCAGGTCCCTGCCGGGAAAGCGGCGCGGCAGGGGTGCGGGCAGCAGACATGCCGTGCCGTCCATCTCGACCGGCGCGGGACGATCGACCAGGCGAAGGTTTGCGGGGGCGTCGCGGCGCAGGCGGTCCCACAGCGCCTCGGCCGCGAGGCTGTCGTGATTGCCGGGAAGGAGCCACCAGGTCAGCCCGTCAGCCGCACCGAAGGCCGCCAGCGCCTGCGCGCGCACGGCATCGGACGGTGTCTCGCTGTCGAAGGTGTCGCCGGCCAGCAGGACATGCGCCGCGCCATGCGCCCCCGCGGCCTCGGCCAGCCGTCCGATCGTCTCGTGCCGCGCCTCGACCAGTCGGCCGCGGACCTGATCAGGCAGCGATCCGAACGACATGCCCAGATGCAGGTCGGACGTGTGGATGAAGCGGAACTCGTGCATCGCGAACCCGTCTTCTCGCCCGGCCGCCGCCCGGTTGTCGATATGCAAAGATCACGACCGCCGCTGTTGCCACGGCGCCGCGATCGCGTTCATCGCGGGACATAAAATCCCAGGTTGCCACGTTGGCGCCACACACGTTCCGGCACATGGAACCCACAGAGTGACGACGATTTGAGACGCCTGATCCGCGGGGGTGGTCGGGCAGCGACGGTCGGCATCGGCGGCGGCATGCCTTCGCCGGGCACATGACCGCGCGTTGGATGTGGAGTGGTGATGATGCAGTGCCTTCACGCCTGCCTGTTCTCGCTCGGCCTTGCGGTTTTTGTGCTGCAGGCCACACCGGCATCGACCCAGGTGCAGTCGATCGATCTGGCGACGCAGAGCGGGATGGTCGCGACGCTCGGCTGCGGGGCGGGCCAGGCGCTGCAACCGCGGCGCTTCGTCGGCACGCCGGGCCAGCGTGTCCGGCCGCCCAAGGCCTGTGACCGGCTTGCGACCATCGCCGAGCGCTTCGACCCGGCGCCGGCCACGATGCTGCAGCACGAATTCGTGCTTGGCGGCCGGCTGAAGCTCAGCCTGCCGAGCCATGTCTCCGATGACCGGGTCTCGCTCGCCGCCGATGTGTCGTTCGACGCGCTCCGCTGGCGTCGGCTGCAGCTCAGCCTCGACGGCCGCCTGGGCTTCGACGACCGGGTGGATTGGGGGCTGGACGAGACCGGGCGCCTCAGCCTCAGGCCCCGCATCGTCGCCCGCCTCAGCGCCGGGTCGATGATGTTCGAGCCGAGCCTCGCCGTGCCCTCGGTCCTGTCGCTTCGCCAAGGCGAGCGCACCGGCGCGCAGCACCATGTCGACGGTCGGCTGGCCGTGTCGGCGACGATGGGTGCCCTAAAGCCGTCCCTCATGCTCGGCCAGACGCGCTTGCTGGGGCAGGCGGGGGCGAGGCCGGTCATGCGCATCGCGCCCTCGCTCGCCTTCACGCGCCGCCGCATCGATCTCGGCCTCAGCTACAGCTATGACGGCGCGCTGGGTCTCGGCGGCCCCATCGGGGCGGGCAGCCATGCCGGCCTGTTCAAGGTCGACTACCGGCTGTAAGGATCGGCACGCGCCGAAGCGTGCCGCGAGGCGGAGCGGCGCGCACTGTCAAGAAACCGCAACACGGCGCTGATAGGGGCAGGGTGCCCGGGCTCTGCCCGGTCCTGTACCAGAACAACACAACAGGATCCCCCACCATGCGGAAGTCGTTCTCTCTCCTCGCCCCTGCGCTGATCGGCGCCGCTGCCGCCCTGACCGCTCTCGGCGCCGCGGCACAGGACGTCTCTGGCAAGCTCGTGCTCTACACCTCGCAGCCGAATGCCGACGCGCAGCAGACGGTCGATGCCTTCACCGCCAAGTATCCCGATGTCGAGGTCGAGTGGTTCCGCGACGGGACGACGAAGGTCATGGGCAAGCTCCGCGCCGAGTTCGAAGCCGGCCAGCCGCAGCCCGACCTGCTGCTGATCGCCGATATGGTCACGATGGAGGGGTTGGAGGCCGAGGGCCGGCTGATGGCCTATCCCGAGGCCGATGTCTCGGCCTATGACCCGGCGATCATGGATCCCGAGGGGCACTATTTCTCGACCAAGCTGATCACCACCGGGATCGTCTACAACACCTCGGCCGGTATGGTGCCGACGTCGTATAAGGACCTGCTGAAGGCCGATGCGACGGGGCAGATCGCCATGCCCTCGCCGCTGACCTCGGGGGCGGCGACGATCCACATGGCCGCGCTGACCGCGCATCCCGACCTCGGCTGGGATCTCTACGAAGGGCTTGCCGCCCAGGGGGCCAATCCGCAGGGCGGCAATGGCGGCACCTACAAGGCCGTGGCCGGCGGCGAGAAGCTGTATGGCTTCGTCGTCGACTTCCTGCCGATCCGCAACAAGCTGGAGGGCGCGCCAGTCGAGTTCGTCTTCCCCGAGGAGGGCGTCAGCGCGGTGACCGAGCCGGTTGCGATCCTGTCGACCGCGCAGAACCCGACCGCGGCGAAGGCGTTCGTCGACTTCCTGCTGAGCCCCGAGGGCCAGCAGTTGGCGGCCGACCAGGGCTATCTGGCCGCCCATCCGGCGATCGACCCGCCCGAGGGTTTCCCGGCGCGCGACACGATCACGCTGATCGACTTCGACCCGGCCAAGGCGCTGGCCGACGACCAGGACAACAAGGAGCGTTTCCTGGAGATCTTTGGCGGCTAGGGCCAGATGGCTAGGGCCCGATGATCGACACGACGCTGCGCGGCCCGTCGCGGGCCGTGCAGCCTCCGACGCCACCCCGGCGCCGCGGCGAGGTGCTGGCGCTCGCCGGTCTCTGTGCGCTGACGCTGCTGCTCTTCGCCCTGCCGCTCGGCCTGCTGGCCAAGGTGGGGCTGACCGAGGCCGGCGTGCCGTCCCTCGCGCCCTTTCTCGAGGCGATCGACAGCGGCTCGGTCCAGCGCGCGGCGTGGCGCAGTTTCGAAAGCTCGGCCGTCTCGGCCATCGCCGCGCTGATCATCGGGACGGCGCTGGCGCTGGCGATCGGGCTGAGCGATGTGCGGCTCAAGGGGCCGCTGGTCTTCGTGCTGCTGTTGCCCATGATGATCCCGCCGCAGGTGACCGCCATCGCCTGGGTGCAGGCGCTGGGACCGGGCAGCCCGGTGCTGAACTGGCTTGGCCTCGCGCCGCCGCCCGGCAGCCCGCATCCGCTCTATTCGGCATTCGGTGTGATGCTGCTCCTGACGATCCAGCATGCGCCGCTGGTGTTCCTGGTCGTCCTGGCTGCGCTGCGTGCCCTGCCGCGCGAGATGAGCGATGCGGCGCGGGTCGCCGGCGCAGGACCGCTGCGCCTGTTGTGGCGCATCCTGCTGCCGCTGATCGCGCCCTCGCTGGTTGCCGGCGCGATGCTGGCCTTCGTCTCGGCGCTCGGCAATTTCGGCATCCAGGCGATCATCGGGATCCCGGCGCGCTACACGACGCTGCCGGTGCTGATCTGGCGCCGCCTTTCCAGCTTCGGGCCAAGCGTGCTGACCGATGTCGCGGTCATCTCCATCGTGCTCGCCATCGTCGCCATCGCCGCGCTGATGCTGCAGAACGCGATGCAGCGCCGGATGCGCGCCGCGGTGACCGGTCCGCCGCAGCCGCCCATGCGTATCGCGCTCGGGCCCTGGCGCCCGGCTGTCGAGGGGGGGCTCGCGCTCTATGTAGCGGCGACGCTGTTGCTGCCGCTGGCGGCGCTGACCGCGACGGCACTGGTCAGGACCTACGGCCTGGCGCTGACGCCCGAGACGCTGACGACCGAGAACTTCGCCGAGATCCTGTTCCGCCAGGCAGCGACGCTGCGCGCCTTCGCCAACTCGACCATGACCGCCGGGGCCGCGGCGCTGGCCCTGGCGGCGCTGTCGATCCTGATCGGCTATTTCCAGTCGCGCCGGGCCGGGGGCGGCCGGCGCGTCGCGGGCGGGATCGCGGGGCTCGCCGACGTCTCCTACGCGATCCCCGGCCTGGTGATTTCGATCGCCTTCATCCTGGCCTTTATCCGGCCGATCCCGCTGCTTGGCCTCAGCCTGTACAACACGCTCGGCATTATCTTTCTGGCTTATCTGACCGCGTTCCTGTCGATCGCGCTCAAGCCGGTGGCTGCCGCCTATGGCAATCTCGACGGCGCGCTGGACGACGCGGCGCGGGTCTCGGGTGCGGGCTTCGTCCGGCGCATGGGCCGGATCTTCGCGCCGCTGGTAGCGCCCGCCGCCGCCTCGGGTGCGATCCTGGTGTTCCTGACGGCCTATAACGAGGTCACGGTGTCCGCGCTGCTCTGGTCGGCGGGCAACGAGACCATCGGGACTGCGATCTTCAACTACGAGGACGGGGGCTATACGACGCTTGCGGCTGCCATGTCCTGCGTGACCGTGGTCGCGACGGTGGTGCTGATGGCAGGGCTCGACCGGGCGGGGCGGCACCTGCCGGCCGGCGTCGTGCCGTGGCGGTTGTAAGGCCTTTGGGCCGCTTCAGCCTCAGGCCGCGGGCAGAGCCCAACCGGACGCCACCGTAATCCGGACCGTCTCGCCGTTCTTCAGGGGCCTGGCCGAGGCCACGGGCAGCCGCTCGGCCAGCCCTTCGACCTCAGCCTCGGCTTCCCAACCGCCGCCGCGATAGAACACGGCGTGCAGGAGCGCTGGGACGCCGTCGCCCAACCGCACATCTCCCGGCCGGACCACGACGCGCGCCGGGCCCTCGCGGCCGGCGCCTGCGACCGGAGCGGTCATCGGACCCAGATCGGCGCGGCCATGGGCGATGGTCGCGTCCAGCACGGCGGCGCGGCCGATGAAGCGGGCGACCTGCTCGCTTGCCGGGCGTTCGTGGATCTCGCGCGGGCTCGCCACCTGCAGGAGCCGCCCGCCCCACATCACCGCGACCCGATCGGCCAGCGCCATCGCCTCGCGCTGGTCATGCGTGATGTAGAGCGTCGTCACCCCCGCCTCGCGATGGAAGCGCGCGATCTCGCTCTCCATCCGGTGGCGCAGATGCGGGTCGAGATTGGCCAGCGGCTCGTCCATCAGCACGGTCGTCGCCCCGCCTGCGAGGCAGCGCGCCAGCGCCACCCGCTGGCGCTGGCCGCCGGACAGGGCGGCCGGCAGGCGGTCCGCAAAGCCGGTCAGGTCGACCGTCGCCAGATGCCTCTCCGCCTCGGCACGGGCCGCGCTACGGCCCGATCCCTGCGCCTCGGCCGGGAAGGCGACGTTGTCGCGCGCGTTCATATGCGGCCAGAGCGCATAGGACTGGAACACGACGCCGACGCGCCGGTCCTCGGGCGCGATATGAAGATGCGTGGCCGAGACCCGCTGGCCGTCGAGCGCGATGGTGCCAGCGTCAAGCCGCTCCAGCCCGGCCACCAGGCGCAGCAGCGTGGACTTGCCGCAGCCCGACGGGCCGAGCACGGTGAAGAACTCGCCATCCGCCAGCGTCACCGACACGCCATCGACCGCCGGCTGGCCGGCGAAGCGCTTCGTGGCGCCCTCTATCTCGATCGTCATCGCGCCCTCCGCATCGGCTCCCTCCTGCTACGCGGCGGGCAGCGGATGGCAAGGCCGCCCGTGCTGTTGTCAGCAAAACGTCACTGGTGGTCGCGACGGTTCTGACCGGCACAGAACTTTTTTCGCCGACCCGCCCAAGGATCGGCGATGCTGCCGCGTCGAACGGAGAGCATGCTGGACACGACAGACGATAGGGCGCTTGCGGCGCTGGCGGCGGCGGGCGACCGCCCGGCCTTCGCGCGCCTCGTCGACCGGCACTATGACCGGATCTTCGCATTCTCGTGGCGGCTGATGCGCACCCGGGCCGAGGCCGAGGATCTGGCGCAGGATGTCTGCGTGACGCTGGCCCGCCGGATCGGCTCGTATCGCGGCGAGGCGGCATTCACGACCTGGCTCTACCGCCTGGTGCTGAACGCGGCGCGCGATAGGGCGCGGGCCGGGGCGGCGCGGGCCCGCGCGCATGACGGGTTTGCCGAGGTCGATGCCCTCCGCCGCGGCGGGGCCGAGGCCAGGCAGCGCGAGGCAGAGTGGTTGCGCGAGGCCATCGCCGGGCTGCCCGAGGAGATGCGCGAGACCGCCGTGCTGGTGCTGGACGAGGGGCTGACGCACGAGCAGGCCGCCGCCGTGCTGGAGGTCGCGCCCTCCACCGTGTCGTGGCGCCTGATGGAGATGCGCAAGACGCTGCGCCGTCTTGCCGAAACCGCGGGAGGACCCGGCTGATGGCCGAGGACGATCTCGAAGCGCTGCGCGGGCTGCTTGCCGAGGCGCCGCCGCCCGGGCCCCGCGAGGCTGCGGCGCGGTCCGCCCGCTTAGCGGCGCTTGAGGCCTTCGACACCGCCGCGCAGGCCAGCGAGGGCCGGGCGGCGTCGGATCTAGAGGCGAAAAGTCCGGTGGCCGACCAAGGATCGGCCGCGCAGCACCGTCGGAAGGGCATGTTCCATCGCCCGCCCTCGGGCCTGATCCGGAGACTTGCCATGACCGCCACGATGTTCTCGCCCCGCATGCTCGCCCTCGGCAGCGTCAGCGTCGCGGCGCTCGCCCTCGTCCTGCTCGTACCGATGGGCCAGCCCGACCCAGAGCCTGCTGGCATCATCGGCACCTTCTCGATGCAGGGCAGCGGCGGTGTTGGGATCGACGCTGCATCCGGCGACGCCCTAGGCGCGTCAGACACCGAGAGCGCGCTCGCACTCGCGCCGCCGCCGCCGGCACCGGCGCCTGCCGCACCAAGCGCCGTCGCGCGGCAGGAGCGGCTCTCGGCACGACGTCAGGAGATGCCCGAGGCGGTGGGCGACCGCATGACCGGGACGGCTGCGGGTCAAGCCAAGCTCTACTCGGGCGGCAATGCGCTGCTCGAGCGGGGTCTCGCCTCGATGCCGAGTCCCGAGCCCCAGCCCCAGCCCGGGTGGCGCGAAGAGGGCCGCGACCGGTTCGAGGAGATCGAAGCCAACGGCGTAAAGGTCGCGGCGGAGGCGCCGGTCTCGACCTTCTCGATCGATGTCGACACGGCGTCCTATGCGTTTGTCCGCCGCAGCCTGATGCAGGGCGTGCTGCCGCCGAAGGACGCCGTGCGGTTGGAGGAACTGATCAACTACTTCCCCTACGACTATCCCGTGCCCGACAGCCGCGCGACGCCGTTCAGCACCGATGTCGAGATCATCGACTCGCCCTGGGCGACGGGTACGGCGCTGATGCGCATCGGCATTCGCGGCTATAGTCTCTCCGCCGCGGAACGTCCGCGCGCCAACATCGTGATGCTGATCGACACGTCGGGGTCGATGAACGCGCCCGACAAGCTGCCACTGCTGCGCAACGCCATGCGCCTGATGGTCGGCAGCCTGGCGCCCGAGGACACGGTGTCGATCGTCGCCTATGCGGGCTCGGCCGGTATGGTGCTGGAGCCGACGCCGGTGGCCGAGAGCGCCGCGATCCTGAATGCCCTCGACCGGCTGCAGGCCGGCGGATCGACGGCGGGGGGCGAGGGCATCCGGCTGGCCTATCAGCTGGCCGAGGAGAGCTTCGTCGACGGCGGCGTCAACCGCGTCATGCTGGCGACCGACGGCGATTTCAACGTCGGCATCACCGATACCGCGCAGTTGCAGGACTTCGTTGATCGCAAGCGCGACAGCGGCGTGTTTCTTTCGGTGCTGGGCTTCGGGCGCGGCAATCTGAACGACGCGCTGATGCAGCGCCTGGCGCAGAACGGCAACGGGCAGGCCGCCTATATCGACACGTTGGCCGAAGCGCGGAAGGCGCTGGTGGAGGAGGCGACCTCGACCCTGTTCCCGATCGCCTCGGACGTGAAGATCCAGGTCGAGTTCAATCCCGCCCAGGTCGCCGAGTATCGGTTGATCGGCTACGAGACCCGGGCGCTGGCGCGCGAGGATTTCGACAACGACAAGGTGGATGCCGGCGAGATCGGCGCGGGCCACCGGGTCACCGCGCTCTACGAGATCACGCTGGCCAGCTCGGCCGAGCGGCGGGTGGAGGGCCTGCGATATCAGCAGCCTGCGGCCGAGGTCGCGACCACGGATGACGCCATGGCGAGCGAACTCGCCTTCCTGAAGATCCGATACAAGCAGCCGGGCGAGGCCGAGAGCAGCCTGATTACCCTCTCAGACCAAAGGCATTATTCCCGACGTACAACGGCACCGTGGCGCTCGCCTTCACGGGTTGGCCTCTCCGCGCTCTCGAGCTTAAAGACAAGTTCGCTTCTAGCGTCGTCGAAAATCCTGGATCG
>JBCCSW010000143.1:0-9647 GCA_039199465.1 Pseudomonadota bacterium | reverse complement strand
CGAGGGCGACGCGCGGGCCGCCCTGCCGATCGTTACGCGGTGGGCTCGGCCCAGGCGACCGACTGCTTGTGACGGATCGCGAAGTCGACGTCCTGGTGCGCCGTGATCAGGATGCCCGATCCGTTGTACTGGTACGGGTTGACCAGGATATCGAGGCCCGACCAGACACCCATCAGCACGTCGGACCAGTTGCCGAACCACAGCTCGCCGGCGTTGACTTGGTTCGAGCAGACATGGCCATAGCCGTTCAACTGCCCATCGGACCCCATGACCATGATGCCCGAGCCGGCATCGATCCGGGTGGTCTTGAGAGCGCCGCGGACGCCCGCCGCCATCAGATAGGACAGGTTGCCCATATCGGCGTTGGCCGTCGCGACGGCGGTCTCGAGGCCGACCACCTCCTCGAACGTCGGCGTGGCGCCGGCGAAGTCGGTCAGCTTGACCGCGTTCACACCGGTCGCCATCCCGGTCGGCCCGTTGGTCGCGCCGTAGAGACCGGCCTTGTCCAGGCCGAGCGCCATCTCGAGCGCCAGGTCGCGGCGGAGCAGCATCTCGACGTCGGGCGAGGACTGGATCGCCATTTTGCGCGACCAGACATACTGCATCCGGGCGGTACGCGGCCGGAGCGCGACCAGGTCGTGGATGACCGGCTGGGGGTTGTCGCTCGCGGTGCCCGTCTCGCCCACGAATTCGAGACTGCCGCCGCTCGTCTGGCGGGGCAGCAGCAGGTCGCCCTGCAGGCCGGCCAGGACCGTGATGCCCGCCCGCGTCAACGCCGAGCGGTTGCGCAGCATGTTGATGAACATATCCGGGCGGTGATCGACTGGGGTGATCGCGTTACTCGGGCTGAAGATCGCCTCGGTCCCGACCGCCGGCACCTGCGCACGCTCGCGCGAGACGCCGTTCCAGCCATGGCCCATCACGTCCTCGGGCAACATCAGGCCCTGCGCCGAACGGCCGTAATGCTTTTCGGCCGCCGCGGAGCATTCGAACTCGAAAGCCGCCGCCTCGCGCAGTGCCTGGTTGGACGGGTCGATCATCGACCGGATTGCGCGGGAAAGGCTGAACTCGCGCTTTTCCTTGTCAGTCAGGCCGATCTCGGCCGCGCGGGTGCGCACGCCCGTCTGCTCCTCACTCGCCAGATGATCGAGCACCTGCTTATTGAAGCGGTCGACCGGGGTGCCGTCGCGCTCGGCCCGCTCGACCATATCGTCCGGCAGCTTGAACTGGCGGCCGATGGCCCGGATCGAGGCGCTGCGGTTACGCTCGGCGGCCAGCATTTCCGCGTTGCTGGGGCCGGCGGGCGTTACCTCGGCCGGGGTCGCGCCAGCGCCACCGGCGCTCCGCTCGCGGCTCTCGGGCGTGCCGGCCGGCGTGGTGCCGCCCTTGTCGTCAGGGGTGGTCGACGCGTTGTCCTTGGGCATGCCTGCCTCCTCGATCTGGACGGGTGCGAGTGATCGAACCGAGCGGCCGATGCCGACCGCCGGGTCCTCGGGGATGGGCACGAGACTGACCTCGCGCGGGGTCCAGCCGGTCACCAGCAGACGGGGCAGGTCGCCGACCCGGCCGTCACGCTTGGCGCGCTGGATGGTGTAGCCGACCGAGATGCCGATCGGCTCGCCGGCCCGGATCGCGCGCAGTTGTTCGCGACCCTGGGGCGACTGGTGGAACTCAAGCACGGCATGGCCGCGCCCGTTCTCAATGCGCACCGAACCGGCGACGACATGGCCGACCATGTTCGCGACGCTGTTGCGGTGATCGAGCAGCACCGGCGCGCGGCCGCTGTCGATCGCCGCCAGGCTCATCGCGCCGGGCTCGTGGCTCAGCACCTCGGCCATGCGCTGCGGATCGGCGCCGGCCGCGCGCGGCGGCAGGATGATCTGGGCAGGGTGTTCGCTCGAAAACGACACCACGACGCGGCGGTCATCCGTTCCGCCGTCGTCGCCGTCCTCCACCATCCGGACACGCGTGATCGCTCCGACCCGCCGCAGCAGGTCGGCCTCATCATCGGGCATTAGCCCCTCCCTTAGAATGGAACCCGGTCAGCCTCACCAGCGGGCACAAGCGCCTCCAGCGGGAACTCCGCCCTCCGAAGCTGTTGCCCGCCAAACCAAGCGCATTCGGCCTGGACGCAATCCGCGTAAACGACCGTCATCGCCGGCCCGCCCGATGCGAGTTGCACCCGCTCGCCGATCCGCCGGGCGTACCGCTCTGCATGCTCCGCACAGGTCCGTGGCTCGTCTCGCGCCTCGCTCATGTGTCCTCGCTTTCGTCGCTGTCGTTTCCGGCACCGCTGCCGCCTTCCTCGCCGCCCTCACGAGGCGGAGAGGGGGCGGGGGGCTGCGCCTGCGCCTGCGCCTGCGCCATGGCCCGCGGCACGGGCAGGCCGGCGGCGCGTAGCGTCTCGAGATCGGCCTCGATCCGCCTGACGGTTTCGTCGAAGTCGCCGCCGCGTTCGGCCACGATGTCGGACGGCGCGCGCAGACGATTGGCCAGGTCGGCGTCGTTGGCCGTCGCATCGTCTTTCGGGTTGACCGAGGCCCAGCCCCGCGGCCGCCAGGTGACGCTATCGATCCAGTGATCGATCCGCGTGAACGGCAGCCGGACCTCGCCGGCCATGATCGCCCGCGGCAGCCACGCCGCGAACACCTGCGCATGCAGCGTCTCGGCCAGATCGCGCTGGAACATCCGCCATTCGTCGCGCTCCTCGCCGAGGCCCGCGCGCAGGCTCGAGAAGTTGGCGCCCGTCAGATCGTTCGCGAGGCCCGAATAACTGACACCAAGGCCGGCGGCCGCGCCGCGCAGCATATGCGCGACGAAAGCCGGCATCTCGCCATCGGGATAGTTCGGCCGCCAGTCGGCCAGCTTCATCCCGGCCGGCAGCACCGCGGTCATGCCCGCCTCGATCGTGTCGATCGGCAACTCGCCCGACGCCGAGCCATCGGCGACATCGCCGTCCTCACTCTCGAAAATCGCCATTTGCGCCGCGCCGTAATGGGCGGCGGCCAGGGCGGCCTCCTCATACTTGCCGACCATGTTGAGCCGGCGGAGCGCGGTATGGGCGCCGGGGATGCCCAACACCTGCGCGACCTCGGTCGGTCGCCAGGCATGGATCAGGTCGCCGACCGGGACACGGATGCGCCGGCGATGGCGCGCCGGCCCGTGCGTGTCGAACGGGTGGGCATCCCAGAACCAGAACGCCCGCGGCCGGTCATCGGCATCGAACTCGACGCCGCCCTCGACATAGCCGCCGTCGCGCAGCTCCTCGACATAGTCGAGATCAAGCTGATCGATCATCAGCGGTTTAAGCTGGAACCCGAACGGCCCCGCCGTCCGAACCTGCGCCAGGAAGTTGCCTTCGCGCGCGACCATGGTCGCCGCGATGTTTTCCAGGTTCCACCACGACAGCCGGCCGCAGGTGGTCGCGACGCCACGCTTGCCCCAGCGCTTCCACGCATCAAGGATCGCCTTGCCGGCCTTCGGATCGGGCGACCCGTCGGCATGACAGCAATCGGCGGCGGGCTGGATACCGCGATGGCCGATCACATGGCGGCGCACCATGGCCTCCCAGGCCTTCATATAATCGACATTGCGCGCCGCGTGGCGGGCATGGCCGACCAGGCCGCGCAGATCCTCGCGGACTTCCTGGCGCTGCGACGGCAGCAGCCCCAACGCCCCGGCAAAGCCCGAGGCGAGACGATCGGGCCTCGCTGCCATGAAGCGCCGCGCGCCCCCCTTGCCGGGACGGCGAGCGACGACAGGCGGACGGGACCAGCGGCCGGCATCCTCGACCATGGGCACCCCCTTGGATTGGTGATGTGTGAGAGGCGCCCGACAGGCGGGCGAACGGGCTGAGCGGCGCCCTTACGTGAAGCAGACGGCGCGCTGGGCGATCCCGCCTCGGCCGCGCGCGCGCGCCACCCGCCGGGCATAACCCTGGCGCAGCCTTTCCAGCTCGGCGAAGGGAATGCGCGTCAGCGCTCGGCCCTCGATCGAATAGCTTTCGACGTCCTTGACCGCGCGCCCCTCGAGCGTCGCCTCGATCGCCGCCAGCATCTTTTCGTCATGCGATCGGGCATCCGCGGTGCTGTCGGCCGCAGCATCGATGAAGACATGCCACAGTCCCAGCGTCACCGTGTGGAGATCGGCGTTGCGGACCACCTGGCCCGTCATCTCGTAGTCACCGGGCGCCACCACGCCCGTCGCGCTGGCCGCCATCCGTACCTCGAGGGCGCCGTCGACCACGCCGGCCGTCAGGACAATGATCGCGCCGCCGCCGACCGGGCGCAGCGTGTAGGTCACCGTATAGGCGGCCGACGCATAGGCGGCCAGGTCGGGCCGGTCCCAGGCCCATGTCTCGCCGGCGCGCAAGCGCGAGGGCTCGACGGTCGGGATCGCGAAAAGATCACTCACCGGTGATGGCCCCCGCATGGCCGCTATAGGCCGCGCAGCCGAAGGCCCGCGCCGAGCGGACGAACGCCCGCGCGGTCGGGTCGACATCGTGCCCCTCCGCCTCGAGCGTTGCGATCTCCGCCTCGAGCGCGGCGATCACCGCCGGATCGCAGGTGGTCGAACAGGACGCCAGCGACAGGGCCGCCCCCAGCATCAGCAACAGCGACAGGCACGACGACAGGAAGGCAGGCATCGGGGCCTCCTTGGTTTCAGGGTCAGCGAAGGGGCGAAGGAAAGGGCGGGGCGCGCTCTTTAGAAAGGGATTTCGTCGTCAAGGTCGGGGCCTCGGGCCGCGCCACCCGCGCCCCCACCCGCACCCGCACCCGCGGGGACCCCTTGACCGCCCCCGCCTGTCCCTTGGTCGCCCCCGCGCGGATCGCCGGCCAGCCACAGCCGGCCATTGAAGCCGGCCACGACGATCTCGGTCGCATAGCGGTCCTGGCCGTTCTGGTCCTGCCACTTGCGGGTCTGGATCTGCCCCTCGATCAGCAGTTTCGACCCCTTGCGGGCATACTTCTGCACCACGCCGACCAGGCCGTCCGCCTTGATCACCACGCGGTGCCACTCGACCCGCTCACGGATCTCACTGGTTTGCTTGTCCCGCCACTTCTCTGACGTGGCCAGCGACAGCGTCGCGAGCCGGCCGCCGTCCTGAAAGCTCTTGACCTCGGGATCGGCGCCCAGATTGCCGAACAGGGTGACACGGTTCATCGGTTGTCCCTTTCCTACCAGCCACCCAACCCCGGCGCCCTGCGCACCCGTGCCGCCGGACGGCGCGGAGAGGGGGAGGGGGCTGGATCGTCGTCCTCGGCGCGCGCCGGCGTCTCGCGGCGGGCAAAGCTGTTGTCGTCATCGGGCGCCACCGCCCACGCCGGCGGGCGGTCCCAATTGATCCGTTCACCGCCGAGATGCACGACCAGGGCGAGGGCATAGACCGACAGATCCAGCGCCTCATTGCGCCGCACGCCAGGCCGCTTTTCCCAGCCCTTGTCGCCGCGCCGCTCGGCGGCGTACTCGTCGGCCATCTCGGCCGGGGCACCCCTCGGCAGATGCAGCGCCCGCGCGCCATCGTCCTCGCGCATGAGCGAGGCCGCGACCTCATCCTTCAGCCGGTCGACGCCGGCCCAAAGAATGCGGACATCCCGCCGCACGGCCCGCTTGCCCTTCCGGCTGGTCTCGGGCGCCTTGAAGTCGGTTCGCGGGCGGTCCAGACCGCCGCGGCCGCGTACCAGGAAGAACCGTTTCGGTCGGGTGCGCTGCATCCGGCGCCAGAAGCCACACGCATGGGCGAAGGTGTTGTCGGCGCCGCCGCAGTCGATCACCACCGCGACGGGCGCCAGGCCCACGCCTTCCGCGCCATCGGCCCCGCCATCGACCGGCCAGACGCGATCGACCAGCCCCTCGAGCGCGGCCCAGTCCTCGGCATAAAGGCCGGGGGCGAGGGCTCGCGCCCCCGCCCTCGGCGCCCCCTCGGGAACCGTTGCCAGGTCGAAGCGGTCGATCACCCACCGCTCGAGACGGGGACCCCAGGCCTCGGCCTGGACCACGAAACGGTTCGGCTGGACATCGACCGCCACGGTCACGAAGCGCGCCGAGGCCGGCACCCGCCCCCAGGCATGGTCGGTCAGCCCCTCGCGCAGGTTGGCGGCCGTCAGCCCCGCCGCCATGCCGCGCGCCCGCGGCGCATAGGATCGGCCGAGATCCGTGTTGACGACCGACTTCAAGCCGGTCTCGTCGCCGGTCGCTTCGAATTGTTCCTCGGCCTCGAGATAGCGCGTCACCAACTGCCCCCAGGACGCGAAGGCGGCCGCCGGCCCTTCCAGCCAATAGGACCGGATGGCCGGCGGTTCGGCGATCTCCTCGATCGGCACCAGCCCGTCCGGCCCCTCATGCAGCCACACCGCCCCAGCGTTAAGGGTGCGCTTCAAGGCCTCCTCGATCACGCCGCCGCAGTGCAGACAGGTGAACACGGCCCCGCGGCCGCGCTCGGCCGGCGTGCTGCCGGGTCCCGGCGTCAGCCGCTCCCAGGACGGCTGAAACAGCCCGTCGCAATGCGGACAGGTCCAATAGAGCCGCGCCCGACTGCCCATGTTGTAGAGGCCGGCGATCCCCGGCGCCGGCGCCGCCTGGTGCGGCGTCTCGGGCGTCCAGCTCTCGTCTTCGATCGGAAAGCCCGGTGAACTTTCGGCGATCGTGATGCCCCGCGCCCCGTAGCCCGTGGTGCGCTTGCGCCCCAGCGCGAAGGCCGATCCCTCGCCGTCCAGATCGAGCGGCTGGCGGTCATAGTCGGTAAACACGACGGTCGGGATGTCCCGGCCGGACAGTTGCTTGGCGACCGGCCAGCCCACCGTCAGCCGCGCGCCCCCACGGAAGCGTTTGTCGAAAGTGTTGTCCCCGCCCTTGGCTGTGATCTGCGCCGCGGCCAATTCGGGGCTGTTGGCCAGCATTGGCCCCAGCTCCTCGACCGACCATTCCCGCGCGGCCTCTCGGCTCATATGGCCGACATGCACAAGGCGCGGGGCGCAGAGCACGGCATGGGCGATGGGGCACTTGATCAGCGCCTCGGTCTTGGCCGACCGGGCCGGTCCCGCGAACACGACCGCCTCGACAAGGCGCGAGGTGATCGCCTCCATCGGCTCGACCATGTACGGCGCGACGGCATTGTCCCAATCGATCCACGCGCCGCCCGACTTCACCCGCCGGCGCGAGGCCACCTCGGCGACCGTCAGGCGCGCGGGCGGGGCCAGTGCTGGCAGGGAAACCGCCAGGGCATCGCCGAACGGGCGCGAGGGCGGCAGCGCCCGGCCGGGTCGATAGGCGGGCGTGTCAGGCTGCAGAAGTCCCGGCATCGTCGATCCCCGCGATCTTGGCCAAGTCGCGGCCGGCCTGGCGCAGCACGTCATCGGCCATCCGCTGCAGCGCATCGGCCTGCACCGGGCTCAAGGCCAATTCGCGCGCGGCCCGATCCGGCAGCGCGTCCAGCGCATCGCGGATCGCGCCCAGCACCGCCTCGACCCCCTCGGCGACATCATCGGCGTCGATCACCTCGCGCCGGCGGCGGGCAGCGTTCAGCCACTCCACCTCGAGCGCCATCAACTCGCGCTGTTCCTTCGGGCTCAGTCCGGCGCGCTGGGCGGCCCCGGCCTGGTCGCCGATCAGCGCCAGGCGAAGCTGTTGGGTGGCGTCCTCGGCATGTGCCCGCGCCGCTTGTTCGGCGCCGTCGCGCGCCTGGCGCCAGGCGAAGCAGAGCGACAACCGGAACTGATACGAGCGGCCGTTGGTGCCCTCGGCCTCGACGGGCATGCCCTCACGTCGCCAGGCCGTGATCGTGTTGCCCGAGACGTCCAGCGCATCGGCCAGTTGATAGAGGTTCACGATGGCATCGGGCACGCCATCGGGCAGCGGATGTGCGGCGATGGCGGCCGCTTCCGCGTCGGTCAACGGGCGCAGGTCACCGGCGCCGGTGGCATCGGTCTCGCCCATCGACAACAACCCCAACCCTTTACCGCAGTCCGCCGACCCCCAACCTTCGCCAATCCACCGGGGCGCGAACATGCCCACGTAGGACCAGGCCGGAAGGACCCAGATCGCAACCGTCCGCCAGCGCTACCGCCGCGAGCGAAGCGCCGCATCCAGCGCCCCGGCCACCGCCGCCGGCAGCAGCCGCACCGCCACCCGCCGCGACTGATGCACGAAGCCGAGTTGCGGCCGGTAGCGCGCCACCCCTTCGAAGGCGACCAAGAGCTTCAGCCGCCCCCGACCGCCGCGCCCCGTGCGTCGATAGATGCCCGCGGCGTTCGCCCCCTTGCCCCTCGGCACGCCCGTGAACACGCGGGGATCAGCCACCGCCCGGCCGACCGAGCCGCGGGGCAGGTTGCCATATCGGTTCACCCGCTGGCCCACCGGCACCAGCAGGGCGCGCCTTGCGGGCTGCCGCGTCCCGCCTTCCTCCAGCGTCGCGAGATAGGCCGCCTGGCGATCCATCGCGAACACCGTCGCCACCGGCCGCGATTTGCGCGCCTTGGACAGACGGAAGGCCCGGCGCGTGAAGGGCGTCGGGCGATCCAACTTCCGCACCAGCAGCCGATCGGCCGCGCGCTTCACCGCCGCGCCCACCCGGTTGATCGCCTGCGCCAGCGCAAAGGGCATCTGGCGTCGCGCGATGTCCGACAGCTCGCGCCGCAGGTCCGGCACAGTGTGCTCAAGGCTCAGCATGCGATGTCCTGGGGATGGTGGCGGGCGGCGTCCGATCTCCGCCGCGAGACGCGGACGGCCGCCCACCCATCGGAAATGCGCTCAGCGGTTGGGGAAGGTGGATGCGTCGCACAGATCCCGACGATGGATCGCTGTGTGCCGACGACCGTCCATCATGTCAACGGTTTTTTCCGTTGTAATCTCGGTTTTCACCATTCGGAAGGCCGCACGGCCCAGCCGCCGCCCCTTCCGTCATCAGCCCCAGCCCGACCGCCAGGCGCCCCAGCGCCGCCGACAGCGCCGCCGAGAGCATCCGCACCCGTCGCCGGTCCACCGTCACCCCCAGCGCCCGCAGCACGTCCTCCAGGCTCGCCCCATGCACCGCCACGGCCCGCACCAGCGCCACGGGCGAGATCGCGCGGCCCTGCCGGTTCAGCACCACACGCGCGCCACACAGATAACCGTCGAGGCGGGCAATCCGGTCCGACAGCGCCACACCCGCTGTCGCGCGGTCCAGCGCGACCGACCCGGCGCCCCCGCCATCCACCCGCACCGCCGCATGATCCACCGCCCCGGCGCCCTTGGCCGAGGCCCGCTCGACAAGCGCGGCATACTCGCCGGCCGCCTGCCGCCGCGCCGGACACAGCCGCACCAGCGCGACCGAAGGCGCCTGTCGCCGGGCGCGCGGGGCCATCGCATCGGGCCGCCAATCCGGCGCCGAGCCGACAGCGCGATAGCCATGGCGGTTGACCCGAACGCCGTCAGGGACAGAAGGGACAGGGTTTGTCTCCCCTCTCTCTTTTAGTTGCGTTTCTACTCTTTTTCTCTCTGTCATAGATAACCTGTCAAAACTGTCCCTCAATGGGCTAAGCCATTGAAATCAAAAGAAAACCATAGGGACAGATGGGTGACAGACAGGCAGATCAGGGACAGCGAGGGACAGATTTCCGCCCCTTCCCCTCTCTCCGCCCGCACTCAGCATCGCGGCGATCAGCCGCGAT
>JBCCSW010000142.1:0-9714 GCA_039199465.1 Pseudomonadota bacterium | reverse complement strand
GTGGGCCGGCGCGCGCCGGACAGACCGGCCAGCCCCAGGCTCGGCTCTACGCTGGCCGAGCGTGGTGCCAACCGCGTAAAGACGGCGTCGAAAGGATCGTTGGCGCGCGACAGCACGTGATAGATCGCCGCATCACCGCCGGCGTCCGCCTGAGCGATGAGTGCGCTCTGCGCTTTGTCCACAAACTCCGCCGCGCCAAGCAGCAGCGCCCGACCAAGCTTGAGCTCCGGCGCCTTCCGCATCGCGCTCAGTACGACGCGGGCCCCCAACGAATGCGCGAAGAAACAGGGCTTCAGATCAGGGCGGTCAGCGGCGATCGTCCGCAGCAGCGTGGACAGCGCCGCACCGGCCGTACCCGCACCGTCATAGACAGCGCCGAAGTCGAGACGGCCGCGGCGGAGCAGATGGCCAAGCGTGCCGCGCCTGCCATCCCAGCCGAACCCGATGCAAAGCGCGCGCCCGCCCTCGTCACGTCCCTGGCCCGCCATCAGCGCATGGGCCCAGGCCGCTCTGCTGGGCCAGACGCCGCGCGGCGGCGCCACGGCATCGGTCGCATAGAGCAGGTCTTGCGGGCAGTGCGGGGCCCGCCCCGCCCCGTTCGTGCGCCAGGTAAAGCGATAGCCATGAACCAGGATGATCAGCCGGCCGCGCCGTGGCAGCGACCCCAGCGCATGGGCGAGCGCGTCCCGCCAGTCGCCGTCTCCGGCCACCATCCCCGATCGTGCCCGCGACGCACCACGCGGCCTTCTCGCAGCGGATGGCGATGCCGCGACAAGCGCGCCGCCGCGCGTCGCGTTGATCCGGAGCATCTGCATGCTCGTGCCTCGACTGACCCTCTCGGTGTCGGGGTGTGTCCCCGCTTCGTTCGCCGAAGGATACGAACAAAACGCGACTCCTTGATGCCGGTTCGATTACGCTTGGATGACGCATGCACGCGGTAGTGAACCTGGCCACCCAGTTGGCATGCTTGACCGGGGATGCCGACCCGCAGTACCCGCGAGGGGTGGCGGGTTGTCAGACCGGCTTGCGGGCCACGTAAAACTTACCGCTAAAGAGGTCGGGCAACGCGGCGCAGATGCCCATGCCCAACTCATCGCCGGTTGATGATTGCCGCCACCATGCGGCATGGGACGACGTGAGGCGGCGATGAGCGAGCGCACAGGCAATCCCGGGGCCAAGGCGGGCGACAGCGCAGCGACGTCGGCCGAGTTTCGGCCGCGCACCAAGCTGGTGCATGCCGGCAGCCGGCGCAGCCAGTACGGCGAGACCTCTGAGGCGATGTTCCTGACCCAGGGCTTCGTCTACCCCAATGCCGAAGCCGCCGAAGCGCGCTTCGCCGGCACGCTGGCCGAGGGGGAGGAGGGCTTCATCTACGCCCGCTACGGCAACCCGACGGTCGCGATGTTCGAGGAGCGGATGGCCGCGCTCGAGGGGGCCGAGGACGCCTTCGCGTTCGCCTCCGGCATGGCGGCGGTGCATGCGGCACTGATGAGCCAGCTTAAGGCCGGCGACCATATCGTGGCCGCGCGCGCGCTCTTCGGCTCGTGCCTCTACATCGTCGAGACGCTGTGCCCGCGCTTCGGCATCGACGTCACGCTGGTCGACGGCACCGACCTGGCGCAATGGCAGGCCGCTGTGCGGCCCGAAACGAAGGTGCTGTTCCTCGAGACGCCGTCGAACCCGACGCTAGAGATCATCGACCTCGCCGCCGTGGCCGAGATCGGGCACCGCGTCGGCGCGCGGCTGGTGGTCGACAACGTGTTCGCGACGCCGATGTATCAGCGGCCGATGGCTTTCGGCGCTGACGTCGTCGTCTATTCCGCGACCAAGCATGTCGATGGTCAGGGCCGATGCCTGGCGGGCATCGTGCTCGGCGACCGCGACTTCATCCGCGGCACGGTCGAGCCCTACGCCAAGCATACCGGCCCCGCGCTGTCGCCGTTCAATGCCTGGGTGATGGTCAAGGCGCTGGAGACGTTGGCCCTTCGCGCCGATGCCCAGACCGACACGGCCGAGGCGCTGGCACTGCATCTCGACCGGCGGTCGCGGGACGGCGCGCCGCTCTCGCGGGTGATCTATCCGGGCCTGGCCAGCCACCCCCAGCACAATCTTGCCGCCCGGCAGATGGAACGGCCGGGCACGATGCTGGCCTTCGAGGTCGCGGGTGGGCAGCCGGGTGCCTTCCGCTTTCTCAACTCGCTCGGTCTGATCCGCATCTCGAACAATCTGGGCGATGCGAAATCGCTCGTCACCCATCCGACCACGACGACCCATCAGCGGCTTAGCGAGGAGGCCCGCCAGCGCCTCGGCATTACGCCGGGGCTGGTGCGCCTCTCGGTCGGGCTGGAAGATCCGGAGGATTTGGCCAGCGATCTGGATCGGGCGCTGGCTGCGGTCTGAGGGACAGCAGGCGCGCGGCCGGCCGGGCCCGTCGCCCGCCTGGGTTCGTCTGCTGCACTGCAAGAGCCGGATTTCAAAGCGAAACGCTCCGCCGGTGATGCGGCGAGATGCCCCTGGTAGTTCATGGTGAGGGGCATCTTGCGGCCTATATGCCCGACTCCACCGAGCGCCGGACTGATCCCTTGCCGGCGCGTGGGAAGCAGGAACGGGACTAATCCATGAACATGATCATCCCCTCTCTCGCCGCGCGCGAGACAGCGCCGAGCCATGAGGAAGCCGCCGAGGCCCTGGCGACCCTGCGTCGCCTGGTGGCGGCCGAGCCGGAGGTCGCCGCGACGCTAGGCCTCTCCGCGCTCGCGGTCCTGCGCGAGGGGGAGGAGGGCGCGCTCAATCGCAGCTATCCCACCGATTTCAAACCCGATGCGGCCTACAAGGCCAGCATGCCCGATCTGCAGAATGGGCCGTCATCGCTGATCAAGGGGGCGAAGTCGCCGATCCAGCATGTGGGGATCTCGAATTTCCGTCTGCCGCTCGCCTATGCGACGCGCGACGGCGATGCACTCACGCTCGAGACCTCGGTGACCGGCTCGGTGTCGCTCGCGGCATCGAAGAAGGGCATCAACATGAGCCGGATCATGCGGTCTTTCTATGCGCATGCCGGCGAAGTCTTCGATCTTGAGCGGATCGAGGGCGTGCTGGAGAGCTACTTGGCTGACCTGGAGAGCGGCGATGCGCGGGTCATGCTCAGCTTCCGCTATCCGATGCTGCGCCCCAGCCTGAGAAGCGGGCTGGAGGGGTATCAGTACTACGACGTGGCCTTCGAGACGGTGCGTGAGGGCGGCACGGCGCTGCGTGTTCTGCATCTTGACTATGTCTACTCGTCGACCTGCCCGTGCTCGCTAGAATTGTCCGAGCATGCGCGCCTGTCTCGAGGCCAGATCGCGACGCCGCACTCGCAGCGCTCCGTGGCCCGGCTGTCACTGGTGCTATCGGGAGAGGGGCGGCTCTGGATCGAAGACCTCGTGGACCTCTGTAACGCCGCGATCCCGACCGAGACGCAGGTGATGGTGAAGCGCGAGGATGAGCAGGCCTTTGCCGAGCTCAACGGTGCCAACCCGATCTTCGTGGAGGATGCCGTGCGCCTGCTATGCGAGGCGCTGGAGGGTGACGCAAGGATCGGCGATTTCCGTGTCGTGGCGAGCCACCAGGAATCGCTGCACAGCCACGATGCGGTCTCGGTGCTGACCCGGGGCGACACCTTCGAAAGCCCGAGCCTTGATCCGAAGCTCTTCGCGTCGCTCTATCACGTCGGCTGACCCACCGCGCCGCCGAAGTCCGACGCCCGCCTGCGCATTGCAGGCTGGCGTCGCTCTTTTCGGATTAGGCCGCAAGGGCGTCCAGCGCGGCGGAGGCCTCTTCTTCGGCGACCGCGCCGCGCACCATCTGCCGGCCGGCACCGACCACCGTGACATCACCGATGCCGATGAAGCCAAGCGCGAAGGTCAGCCAGGGCGTGGCCCAGTCGATCTCGCTGCCGATCTCGGTCCCGCCGGAGGCCGAGATGATCACGGCGCGCTTGCCCTCCAGCAGACCCACCGGCCCGTTCTCGGTGTAGCGAAACGTCATGCCCGCGCGGGCCACCAGATCGAACCACGCCTTGACCGCGCCCGGCACGCCGAAATTGTAGATCGGCGCGCCGATAACGATCACATCCGACGCCTTTAGCTCGGCAATCAACTGGTCCGAGACGGCGAGCGCCGCCCGCTGTTCGGGGCTCCGTTGGTCGGCCGGGGTGAAGTTCGCGCCGATCCATGCCTCGTCCACGAAGGGCAGGGTCTCGGCGGCGAGGTCGCGCACGGTGATTTCGGTGTCCGGTCCGGCCAGGCGGTCGACCGCAGTGTCGGTCAGGCGCCGGGTCGTACTGCCCTCGTGCCGCATGCTGCCGTCGATGCGCAGGATGCGCGTCGGTGCATTGGTGGCGTCACTCATGATGCTCTCCGTCAGGTGCTGCCTCTGCGGCCCGTTCGGCCGCGCTTGGGGCCACACTTCGCCCTTGAACGCGTCCTGACTAGGCTCTCATATCGACGGATACCTTTGCGCATAGGAGAATGATCCGGTGGACCGTTTCGAGGACATGCGCTGTTTCGTTCAGGTTGTGAACCATGGCAGCGTCACGCGGGCAGCCGAGACGCTCTCGATCGCGCCCTCGGCCGTCAGCCGCCGGATCAAGGAGCTGGAGGGACGGCTCGGCGTGCAGCTTCTGGCGCGCACCACGCGGCGCATGAAGCTGACCGATGCCGGGCAGACCTTCTACGACCGCTCGCTCCGCATTCTGGCCGATGTCGAGGAGGCCGAGGGCGAGGTATCCGACACGTCCCGCGCGCTGACGGGACCGCTGCGGGTGGCCGCACCGCTCGATGTCGGCACGCTGCATCTCTCGCCCATCATCCGCGAGTTCATCGTCGAGCACCCCGGCGTCACGCTGGATGTTGAGCTGTCCGACCGTATGGCCGACCTGATCGGCGAGGGCTTCGATCTGGCCCTCCGGATCGGCACGCTGCGCGACAGCTCGCTGATCGCGCTGAAGCTCGCGACCATCCGGCTGCATGTCGTGGCCGCGCCCTCGGTCGTCGCGGCCCGTGGCTGGCCCGAGGCTCCCGAGGCGCTGGCGGATTGGCCGGGCCTTGCCTATGCCGGCAGCGACCGGGCCGATATCTGGCGCTTCTCGCGACCCGACGGGTTGGAAGGCTCGGTGCAGATCTCGGTGAAGATGCGCGCCAACAACGGCAGCGTGCTGTCGGAGGCCGCCGTGGCAGGCCTTGGCGTGACGCTGCAGCCGGATTTCATCGTCGATGCCGAGGTCGCATCGGGCCGGCTGGTGCGGCTGCTGACCGACTATGCCTGGCCGACACTGCCGATCTACGCCGTTTATCCGCAGACGCGCCACCTGTCGCTGAAGGCGCGGGCGTTCATCGATTTCTTGAAACCGCGGCTGTCGGCGCTGGGCGACCGCAGGCAGGCCGATGCGGTGGCCTGAACCCTAGCCGGCCGTCGCACTCGCCAGCGCCGTGGGCCGATCGGCAATCTCGCCGACCGCTTCGGCGATCCGCGGCGCGGCATAGCCAACCATCTCGTCCATCGACGCGACCTCGACCACGGTGCGTCCCAGTGGCGCGCGCCGCAGCAGACCGATCTCGCCCAGCTCGCGGCCGATGCGGTCATAGATGCCTTCGCGGTCGACGGCGATGTCGCGGGCATGGATCCAGCGACCGGACAGGCGCTCCTTGAACCGCATCACCGCCAGGCGCCGGTGGCGCGCCATGCTCTCGGCCAGCACCATGACCGGGCAGTCGAGCCAGGCGGCGCCGCCGATCAGCAGGACGCGCATGTTCGGCATCTCCAACAGCCGACCCATCGGGCCGTCGACGCCGAGCGCCCAGTCGCGCGGATGACGCTCGACGATATCGCTGGCCCAGGGGCCCCGCGCGGCAAGCGAGAACACCGGGTGATTGCTGCGCAAGACGCCAGGCAGGGTCCGGAAGGCCTCGCCGAGCGGCCCGCTCAGATCAGCGGGCGAGCTCAGGGCATCATAACCGGGCACCGTCCGCTCGGCCCGCAGACGCGCGTCGCTCGACTGGCGCAGCGAGAGGGGAGGCATCAGCGCGTCCGACGAGAAGGTCGGGATCACCACGGTGCCCTTCGGACCGATGCAAAGCGCGATGGCGTCGATGATCGCAGCGGCGCAGTTCTCGGGCAGGGCGCCACCGGCGGCGTGGACGATGACGTTGTCTGACCGGCTCAGCCCAGCTGCACGAAGCTGCAGGCTGAGACGGTCGCGTCCGTCCTGAAGCGCCATGGGCATCGCGCATCTCCGTTGTCGCCGTTGGTCCCACGCCGTCCTTGCCTCACCCGTCAACGATGCACGACGTAATTGATCAAATTCGGTCGTGCTCATGACAGTCTCCGAAGCAGTGTGGCGCCAAAGCGGCGTCCCGCGACAGGCGCTCGGCCTGCCGGAACGGGCCGTGACGATTCTCAGTTCGTGCTCGTCTCGCCCTTCAAGGTTGCCGCCAGCGGCGCCTCGGCCGATGCCGAGACCGCCTCGACCCAATCGAGGATCAGCGCGATCTGCCGCTCGGTGGTGGTCAGCCGCTCGTCATGCAGGACGAGGCCTAGGCTCGCGCCCTCCGCACAGTCCTGCCACTCAAGCGCGTCCCAGCTCTCGGGCAGGGTGCCGAGCACGGCGGCACTAGCACCGCAGTCGAAGCTCGACGCCGCCAGCCCCAGATGGGCCTGCACCGGGATCCGCGCCGCGGTCTCGCCCGCCGCCTCGGGCTCGCCCCCCAACGGCCAGCCGCCCTGAACGGGCGTGTGCATATGCAGCACCGGCACCGGGGCGGCGCAGGCCTCGGGCAGGGCCGCGTGGAAGCCGCCGTTGCGCGGCGCAAAGGCCGAGGCGATCCAGGGGCTGTCGCAGGCAAGCTGCCAGGTCAGCGAGCCGCCATGGCCGAAGCCGGTAACCGTGACGCGCTGGCGGTCGATCGGGAACAGCGCCGAGGCGTTATCCAGGACGCGGGCGATGAAGCTCGCTTCATGGCGCCCCCCGCCATGCGTGCCGGAGAGCGCCCATCCTGCCGCCTGCTCTCCGTCGGCTAGCAGGCGCTGCCCACCGGTCGGCGCGATCACCGCCACGCCACGCGCCAGCGCGGCGCCCGCGATTTCGGGCGATGCCGTAAGCGCCGCCGCGTCGCCGCCGGTATCGTGCAGCACCATCAGCACCGGCAACGCAGCGCCCGGTTCAAGATCGTCCGGCAGGGCGATGTGATAGGCCCCTCCGGTCACGACGCAGGGCCCGCCGGCACCGCAGACAGCGTCGCTGGTGCTTTCGCTGGCGCTTGCAGCGGCACCGGCGGTAGAGACCAGCAGGCACGCCATCAGCGTGGCGTGGCGGCGGATGCCGCCTGACATCGGAAGGACCATCGCGTTTCCCCTCGTGGCCGGCGCATCCATGCACCGGCGCCACGGTCAAGGGGCGGCCGCTGGTCCGGCCGCCGTCAACTTCCCGCCGCGCTCCGCCGCACATAGCGGCCGGGCGCCGGCTCCAGACGGCCGAGGACGGCACCCGGCTCCCGGGCAGGCACCTCGCCGCCGCTCCGCTTGGACAGCCATGCGTCCCAGTCGGGCCACCACGATCCTTCCGTCTCGGTCGCGCCGTCGCGCCAATCGGAGAGAGTGGCCCCCTTCACGCCTTGCTTGGTCCAGTACTGGTACTTTCCGGTAGCCGGCGGGTTCACGACCCCCGCGATGTGCCCCGATCCCGCGAGCACGAAGCGGTGGCTGCGCCCGCCGAAGCACTTCACCCCCCGGTACGCGCTCTCAGCCGGGGCAATATGATCTTCGACTGTGGCGACATGATAGCAGGGCAGGGTCACCTGCTTGGGGTCCAGCCTGACCCCGTCCAGCACCATCTCGCCCTTGGTAAAGGCGTTTTGGTTGTAGAACGTGTCTAGATAGAACAGGTGCACCTGCCCCGGCATGGCCGTGGAATCCGAGTTCCAGTAGAGCAGGTCGAATGGGAAGTTACCCTTGCCGAGCAGGTAGTTGTTCACCACGAACGACCAGATCAGATCGGTCGAGCGCAGGCAGTTGAACGCGTTGAACATGTTCTCCGACGACAGGAAGCCATGCTCGTCGACGCGTGGCTTCAGCGTCTTCAGGACCTCCTCGTCAACGAAGGCCTGCAGTTCGCCGGCATCGGTGAAGTCGACCTGGGTCGTGAAGAACGTCGCGCTGGCGACGCGCTTGTCGCCGGTCGCGGCCATATGGGCGAGCGTGGTGCCGAGCATGGTGCCGCCGATGCAGTAGCCGACGATGTTGAGATCGTCCTGGCCAGTCTCCTCCAGCGTCTTCTCGACCGCAGTCAGCACGCCCTTGCGCATGTAGGAGGACCAGGTCTCGTCGCGGTGCTCGGCCGTCGGGTTGACCCAGCTCACCAGGAACACCGTGTAGCCCTGGCCGACCAGCCAGCGGACCATCGACTTCTTGTCGTTCAGATCGAGGATGTAGAACTTGTTGATCCAGGGCGGCACGAACAGCAGTGGCTTGGCATGCACTGTCTCGGTCGTCGGCGCATACTGGATGAGCTGCATCACGGCGTTCTCGAACACCACCGAGCCCGGCATGTTCGCGACGTTGTCGCCGACCTTGAACAGGTCGGGATCGGTCTGGCGGATGCGCAGCATGCCGTCGCCGGTCTCGATGTCGCGCACCAGATGCTCGATCCCGCGCAGCAGGTTGTCGCCCTTCTCGGCGATCGTCGCTTCAAGCACGTCAGGGTTCAGCGTCGGCAGGTTCGTCGGCGCATGTGCCTCGATGAAGTTGCGCAGCACCAGGTCCAACTTCTTGCGGTCCTGCAGGCTGAGGTCGTCGGCGGTGCGGACCCGGTCCATCAGCCAATCGGCGGTCAGCAAATAGGACTGCTTGATGTAATCGAGGACCGGATTGCTCTCCCACGCTTCGTTCTTGAAGCGCTTGTCGCTGCGCTTCGGCGAGACCACAGGATCGACCTTTCCGCCGCCCAGCGTCTTTTGCCACGCGCGCAGCCAGAGATCGGCCTGGCTCGACCAATAGGCCGTGGCCGCCGCTGCCGCCCGCTGCGGATGCTCGAAATAGCTGTAGGCGAGCCGCGCCATCGCCGGTGCCGCGTTCAGCGGGTCCGGGCGCAGCGTCGTCACGTCGTCGACGGCGCGGTCGAGCGAGCGTTTCCAGACCCGGCTCGACCGCTCGGCAAGCGCCTGCAGGCGTTCCGCAGCGGCGATCTCGGCAGCGCCGGGCGCCAGGCCGGCGGCTGTCTGCGCTTTTCCCGCGAGCTTGGTGACGTCGTCCTTCGCCATGCGCGTCTCCTCCGCATTGGCCGCCGCCTGCTGTTGCGGGGCGGTCCCATTCTTTCGATCGCCCGCCGGGGGCAGCCGTCCGGACGGTGCGCGCGCTGGCGGCGCCGCCGCCTACCCACTAGGATATCGGGCCAAGACAGCCTTTGATCGTCATCAGGCCCTAACATGCGATCCGCCACCATCGCCACGCTGACCTTCGCCTTTTCCCTGTGCGCCTGCGGTACGACGCAGCTTTTCACCACCTACGACCTGCCCGAGAGCCCGGAGGTCGAGAGCGCGCCCTATCCCCGCCTGGTGGACGTACCCGTGGCGCCCGCGCCCGGCACCTTCACCGCGGCGACGCCCGATCCGGTCGACGGTGCGGCGGTAATCGACGGCCTCGCCCCCCTCGCCTCGGCCCAGGCGGAGCGGGCCGCGGCCC
>JBCCSW010000141.1:0-9728 GCA_039199465.1 Pseudomonadota bacterium | reverse complement strand
TCTGCCCGTCTGCAGGCCCTGCAGGTGCAGCAGCAGCTTGGCGTGCAGGCGCTGTCGATCGCCAACCAGGCCCCGCAGAACATCCTGGCGCTGTTCCGATAAGGGCAGGTGACCTGACACTGGCGGCGCGCGTGCTCGCGCGCCGCCCTCGTGCTGGCAGAGATCGCCGATCGGGCGTCCGTCGCTCTCGGCCTGCTGGTGCATGGTGGCCCCGAAGGGCCCATTTGGGGGGATTCCGAATCATGAGGTCCAGTGTTTCCGGCAGCGTCATGCCGGACGGTCTTCAGCGAGGAAGTCTCGAAGCGTCGTCCCGGCGGGCAGCACCGATGGCGGGGGCGGCCCCGGCTGTCTCGGGCGGTGGCTACGAGGCGAGCTTCGGTGCCTATGGTCAGGCGCGTGCGGCCACGGCCACGCCGAGATCGATGGAATACGCCGCCTTTGGCCGCGTCACCGGCGCGCTGACCAAGGTCGCCACAGCGGACGATCTGAGCGCCACGGCGGCCGCGCTGCACGACAATCTGAAGCTCTGGGCAGCGCTGGCTGCGGATCTGGCTGGCGACGGCAACGCCTATCCCGAAAGCCTCCGCGCGCAGCTGATCTCGCTTGCCGCCTTCGTACAGCGCCACTCTCGCGCCGTGCTCGCCGGCCAAGCGACGGTGGCGCCGCTGATCGACATCAACACGGCGGTGATGCGGGGTCTTCGCGGCGCCGACGCCGTCGCGTGACGGGAGCAGTGCCATGCCCGGTCTGATCCTGAAACTGCGCGCGCACGAGCAGATCCTGGTGAACGGCGTCGTCATGCAGAACGGCGAGCGCAATGCCCGCCTGATCGTGAAGACACCCGACGCGAAGATCCTGCGCCTGCGCGATGCGATCCATCCCGACGAGGTCGACACGCCGGTGAAGCGGGTCTGCTACATCGCCCAGCTTGTCGTCGCGGGCGAGGCGGAGGAGGAAGCCGCCGCGCGCGATCTCGACCGCGGCATCGGCCAGCTTCACGCAGCCCTCGGCGAGGTCGAGGGCAGCGATGCGCTGGACGAGGCGCTGACGGCCCTGCGCCGGCGCAACTTCTACGCGTGCCTGCGCCATCTCCGCCGCCTCCTGCCGATCGAGGCGGCGCTGCTCTCCGCCGATGCCGCGCCACCGAGTGCTCGGCCGCAGATCCTGGGGGCCGACAGCAGGGCCGTTGCGCAGACCCCCCCGCCCGGGCTCGCGCGGCCGTGAGCTTCAATCCCGTCGTCGTCACCGGCGGTCTGGCGGGGCTGCGTCTGCTGGATGCGAGCCTCGAGCGTCAGCTAGACGTCTTCGGCCGACGCCCCGATGTCGCCCGTGCTGCGCAGGATTTCATCGACCGCGCCGGCACGATCGAAAGCGCCGAGGCGCTGGTGGCCGACCGTCAGCTGCTCGAGGTTGCCCTCTCAGCCTTCGGGTTGGAGGACGAGTTGCCGAAGCGCGCGCTCATTCGGCGCGTGCTGGAGGAGGGCACGCTAGATCCGCGCGGCCTCGCCAACCGATTGGTGGATCCGGCCTGGCGCCGGTTCTCGGACGCTCTCGCCTTCGACACCGGCGGACGGCTGGTCTTCCCCGATGTGCGCCGCGAGATCGCCGATGCCTATGTCGAGCGCCAGTTCGAACGGGCGGTCGGCGACCGCGATCTAGGCCTGCGGCTGGCGCTCAATTTCCGCCGCGAGATCCAGGTGATCGCGGAGGCGCCCGAGGCCGATCGCAGCGGTTGGTTCCGCATCATCGGCTCCGAACCGCTGCGCCTGGTCGTCTTCGGCGCGCTGGGGCTGCCCGAAAGCTCCGCCCGGCTCGACGTCGATGTTCAGGTCGAGGAATTGGCCGAACGGGCCGAACGACAGTTCGGCTCGGGCAGCCCCACGGTCTTCACCGACGCTGAGACGCGGGAGGAGGCCATTCGACTGTTCTTACTCCGCCGCGAGTTGGAGCAGGGGCCGAGCGGTGGCGCACCCGCCGTTGGGCTCGCGCAGGGTGGCATCATCCCGGTTGCGTCGCCCACTGCCTTGTCGGCCAGTGGCGGCGTCTCAGGCGGGTCGGCGCTAGACAGCAGAACCTTGGCATCGCTGATCCTGTCCGGCTGACGCGGCGCGCTGTCGGGCGTTTCCCCACTACCCGATTAACCCCTTGATGACCCTTTGAAAACGGGATCTTCAGCCCGCCCCGCTAAAGCAGGGGCAACGGCAGCTAGAACGGACAGGCCGCATGTTCCACGATCTCGCGATCCTTCGCCAGGCGGGTGAGCTTGGCCGCCATGCCGCCGCGCGGCAGCGCCTTGCGGTGGAGAACATCGCACAGGCGAGCACCCCGGGCTATCGCGCCCGCGATCTTACCCCGTTCTCGATGGAAGCGGCCGGCGCCGAGAGCATGCGTCGCACGCGGGCCGGGCATGTCGGCGGCGCCTCAGTGACGCCCGCCCGTATCGTTATCGACGAAAGCAGCCGCGCACCCAACGGCAACGGCGTCTCGCTGGAGGCCGAGAGCCTGCGCGCCGTCCGGATCGAGGGGCAGCACCGGCTCGCCGTCGCCGTCTATGCCAAGGCGCAGTCGCTCATTCGGCTCTCAACCGGCCGGCAGCGGTAAGCGCCATGGATGATCTGTCCCGTGCGATGTCGTCGGCGGCCAGCGGCATGGATGCCCAGGGCTTGCGCCTGCGTCTCGTCAGCGAGAACATCGCTGGCGCCGATGTGCCCGGCTACCGGCGTCGCCTCGTCTCGTTCGAGACAGCGATGGACGACCGAAACGAGGCGATGCGCGTGCGGCCGGGGCGCGTGCGACTGGATGAGCGGCCGGTCGCCTCCGTGCTAGAGCCCGGTCACCCAATGGCCGACGGCAACGGCCTGCGTCCGGGGTCGAATGTCGATCCGATCATCGAACTCGCCGATGCGCGAGAGGCGAGCCGCGCCTATGAGGCAAATCTCAACCTGTTCGAGCAGGCGCGTCGCATGCGTGGCAGCCTCCTCGACCTGTTGCGCCGATGAAGGCCGTGGCGATGCACGCTTCCCGCTCTTCATGGCCGATTTTGGTTTGTTCGGAGGATGACCACGGTAGAGCGGCCAATCCGGTCTTGGAGTGTGCCGGGCAGCCTGTCGCCGCTGGCGCCTGGCGCGCAGGCGTGCCGGCGCCCCCGCCGCTGCCGCCTCGCCCAGGGCAGATCCTGCCACCGCCGCTGATGCCGCCAAGCGCGCCACCGACCGCGCCGCATCCGATCCATGCAACACGGTAGAACGACCGAGGGAGAGCGTCTTGATCCCAGAAATCCCCACCGCCAGCGCCGCATATCGCGACAGTCTGACAACGATCGGCAGCGCGGGCGACATGCCCGACCGGCCGTTCTCCGACGCCATGGCCGAAGTGGCCCGCAACCTCGCCGCGAGCCTCGCGGAGGGTGAGCAGCAGGCGAGTGATACGATCGCCGGCCGCGGCGACATGCGTTCCCTGGTCGAGGCGTTGAGCCAGGCCGAACTCGCCTTGGAGACCGCTGTCGCCGTCCGCGACCGCGTCGTCGAGGCGTATCAAGAAATCCTGCGCATGCCGGTGTGATCGGTCTGAGCGCGGTGAGCGGGTTCATGCCGACATCGCGATAGGTGGGCGCAATGGATGAAGGGCAGTTGATCGATCTTATGCGTCAGGCCGCCTGGGTCGGGATTGTCATCTCGACACCCATTCTCGTCGTGGCGCTCGTGACGGGTATTGCGATCGGGCTGCTTCAAGCCCTCACCGCCGTGCAGGAACTCACCCTGACTTTCGTGCCCAAACTCGTCGCGATCTTGATCGTCTTTGTTGCAACCGCAGGTTTCATGATCGCGCAGCTTGTCGACCTTTTTCATGACAGCATCCTGCCCGGCGTCACCGGCATCTAAGCGGCAAAGGGTGTCGCCTGATGCACGCAGAGCAGAGTTCGGCGGGTCGTCCTCCGCGTTCTCTGCGCTCTATGGCGTGCCGCTGCGTACGCTGGGAAGGCCGGTATCAGCGCTCGTCGTCACGCTTTTCCTGCTCGCGGCAGTCGGGGCAAACACCTCCGCTTTGGCGGAGACCTCCAAGAATGCGGATGCCGCAACGCAGTGCCTGCCCGCGGCGCGCGTGGCCTCAGCGCGTCACGATGTGCCGCTGCCCCTGCTCGTTGCCATCGGCCTTGCCGAAAGCGGCCGGAGGGGCGTGATCTGGCCTTGGACGTTGAATACAGAAGGTCACGGTCGCTGGTTGGACGATCGGGTCAAAGCCACCGAAGCCCTGGCTGCGGATCTTCGCAGCGGTCGATGGAACATCGATGTCGGTTGCTTCCAGATCAGCACCCGCTGGCACGGCGATGCCTTCGCGAACCCGCACGAAATGCTCGATCCGGGTCTGAATGCCGATTACGCTGCACGTTTTCTCGCCTCGCTTTACGCCGACAGCGGTGATTGGGCCGTCGCGGTCGGTCATTACCACTCCCGCACACCGTCCCTGGCTGAGGCCTATCGCGCGCGGGTCGGACGCCTGCGCGGCTCGGCGCTGGCGTTGTTGACGACTGACCGCAAGACCGCGTCGGCCGGATCTCGACAATCACCGCTGCCGCCGAGGAGGCGGGAGGCTGGTCGTGACGTCGCGCTTCGAGATCGAGCTGACATCGCGCGCACGGCGTGGTTGACCGGCAGAGCGGCCGATGGTGTTCCGCGGTCTTGGTTCGCAACGTCACGGCGCACGGCGCCCGATGCGGTACACTGGCTGCGTCACACATCGCCACGACGGACCGTGTCATCGTCCCCCGATCCGCATGCCGCGACGAGCTGGCTCCGCAGGGGCCGACACACAGGCGTGCCGCAGCGATGATGGCGCTTTCACTTAAGGAGCTTTACCAGCCGACTGTTCTGTTCGCGCTCGCGCTGATGGCGGTGATCACCATGATGATCCTGCCGATGCCGTCCTGGGCGCTAGATCTCGGCCTCGCCGTGTCATTCGCGCTCTCCATCCTGATCTTTACAATCACCCTCTTCATCAAGCGGCCACTCGATTTTTCGGCGTTTCCGACCGTTCTGCTCGCCGCTCTGATGCTGCGTCTCGCCCTGAACGTCGCATCGACCAAGCTGATCATCGGCGAGGGCCACACCGGTACCGGAGCTGCCGGCGGCGTGATCGAGGGGTTTGCCCTGTTCATCATGAGCGGGAACGTCTTCCTCGGGCTCGTGGTGTTCCTGGTCCTGCTCATCGTCAACTTCGTCGTGATCACCAAGGGTGCCGGCCGTATGGCCGAGGTTGGCGCGCGCTTCGCCCTGGATGCCATGCCCGGCAAGCAGCTTGCGATCGACAGCGACGTGGCGGCTGGCGCGCTCGGCCACGAGGAAGCGAAAGAGCGGCGAAAGATCGAGCAGGAGGAGACCACCTTCTACGGCTCGCTCGACGGTGCCTCCAAATTCGTGAAGGGCGACGCGATCGCGGGCCTGCTGATTACGGCGCTCAACCTGATCATGGGCCTCGCCATGGGCACCATCGTGCACGGTCTCAACTTCGGTCAGGCGGTGGAGACCTATTCGATTCTCACCGTAGGAGACGGTCTGGTGAGCCAGATCCCGTCGGTGATCACGTCGATCGCGGCCGCGCTGCTGCTGTCTAAGGGTGGGATCGTCGGCACGGCGGATAGTGCGCTTATGGCGCAGCTCGGCGGCTATCCGGCAGCGCTCGGCACGGTGGCGGGCCTCATGGCACTGTTCGCGCTGGCGCCGGGCCTGCCGATGCTGCCCTTCATGGCCGGCGGCGGCGCGCTGGCCCTGGCCGCCTGGGCGGTCGCGCAAGGCACCGGGGCCGAGCCGGACGAGGCGCCGCCCGTCGAGGTTCCGGATGCCCGCGAGCGCCCGCTCGGCGATCTGCTGGACGTGGACGACATCCATGTGCGCTTCCACCCGGCGCTGGTCCCTGCGATCATCGACAGCGCGGCCGGGCTGGATGCGCGCATCGGCAACATGCGCCGCCACATGGCGACCGAATACGGCTTCGTGATGCCCGAGGTCAGGCTGACCGACGATCCGCTCCTGCCGGCGCGCGAGTACCGGATCATGATCCACGGGATCGATACCGGCGGCGCGGCGCTCAATCCCGAGGGTGTTATGGTCCTGACGCGCCCCGACGTCGCGCTCTCGATCCCGGGCGAGGACATTGCCGAGCCCGTCTTCGGTGCGCCTGCCCGCTGGATCCCGGCCGATCGCCATGACGAGGCGGCTGCAGCCGGCCTGCCGGTCATCGCCCCGGCCGAGGTGGTGGCCACGCATCTGCTGGAGACGGTAAAGGCCAGTCTCGGCCGGCTCTGCACCCGGGCCTCGGTCCGCCGCCTGATCGACGCGCTGTCGCGCCCGACCGACGCCGAGCGTGGCGACGCGACACGCCGCTTGATCGACGAGTTCGTGCCCGATCGCGTGCCGATCGAGGCGCTCCAGCAGGTGCTGAAGGGTCTCTTGGACGAGCGCGTGCCGGTCCGGAACCTGCCCCTGATCCTCGAGGCGACGGCCGAGGGTCGCGGCGCAGGTCTCGCAGGCGATGCCTTGGTCGAGCATGTGCGTCGTCGGCTCGCCTTCCTGCTGGTGGCGCGCCATCTCGACGAGGCAGGGCGCTTGCCGATCATCTGCCTGGACGAGGCCTGGGAGGGACGCTTCGCCGCGGCCGAGCCCGCCGCCGACGGCAGCGATGGCAAGGATACCGGCGGACCGGCCTTGGATGGCGAGACGTTTATGGCCCTGGCGAACGCCGTGCGCGAAGCTCTTGCCGGCCCTACGGCAAGGGGTATCCAGGCCGTCGTCGCGACCACCGCGGCGCGGCGGCGCTTCCTGCGCGAGGTGCTGAGCGCCAAGGGCGTCGCAGCCTCTGTCCTGTCGTTCGAGGAGATCGGCGTCGAGACCGAGATCGCGCTCCTCGGCACGGCGGCGGCCCCGTAGTGACCCTGCGGCCGCCCCGTCTCGGTCCGTCTTGTCGCGGTGTCGGCCCCGTGCTGGCCTTGGAGCGGCCGTGTGACGGCCGCCTGGTGGCACCGTGACAGCGATGGCTGCGATTGATGCCGCCCTGCTCGCCCGCTTGCCGGATGTCATGGTGCTAGCCCTTTGCGTCTTCGCCCGGGTCGGTGCCGCGCTCGCGCTGGTGCCAGGCCTCGGGGCCAGGTCCGTGCCCGCGCGGGTGCGGATCGCGGCCGCGGTCATGCTGACGGCGCTCGTTCTGCCGGTGATCGGGCCGGTCGTTGCGGATCGCGTGCCGCGCACGCCCGACGCCCTCGCTGGCACGGTGCTGGCGGAGGTGGCCGCGGGCTTGACCATCGGCCTCGGCTTTCGGGCATTGGTCTTTGCGCTGCAGATCACCGGCACCGTCGCTGCGCAGAGCATCACGCTCGTCCACCTGTTCGGCACACCGATCGAGACGGCGGGCGAGCCTTCGCTCGCGACGCTGCTGACGCTTGGCGGCGTGGCGCTGTTGCTGACCATCGGCCTGCATGTCGACCTGGTCGCCGCCATCGTCACGCTCTATGCCGTGCTGCCTTTCGCCCTGGCGCCGCCGCCCGGCGACACGGCAGCCTTCGCGGCCGAGCGTGCCGCCGGCGCCTTCGCGCTGGGGCTTGGGCTGGCAGTGCCTTTCGTGCTGGTCGGCTTCGCCTACAATCTCGCGCTCGGTGCGCTCAGCCGCGCGATGCCGCAACTCCTCGTCGCGCTCGTCGGTGTGCCGGCCCTGGTCGGTCTCGGCCTTGTGACGCTGTGGCTCGTGCTGCCGGAGATGATGACGCGCTGGCTGGGCATCGCGGTCGAGGTGATGGCGGCCCCGCTAAGCGCACCGCTCGGGCGCAACGGGTGAGCGAGGAGAGCGACGGACAGGAACGCGCGCTAGACCCGACGGATCGGCGGCTGGAGACGGCGCGTCAGCAGGGCGACATCGCCCGATCGCCCGATGCGCAGACCGCGGCCGGCTATCTGGGCCTTGCCCTTGCGCTGGTCGCCTTTGGCCGGGACGCGGCCGAGGCGCTGGGTGCCGCGCTGGTCCCCTTCGTGGAACGGCCGTCGGAGCTAGCGGCCCTGATGCTGCGTCCCGGGGACGGACTGACCGATCTGGCCAACGCCGTCGCAGCCGCGGTCGCGCCCGCGCTTCTGCTGCCCGCGCTTGCCGTGCTGGTGTTCCTGGTTGCCAGTCGCGGTGTCGTCTTCGCGCCCGGACGCCTGGCGCCGAAGCTGTCGCGCCTCTCGCCGATCGAGAACGCCAAGCAGCGCTACGGCACATCTGGCCTTGTCGACTTCCTGAAGGCCTCGCTGAAGATGGCGCTGCTGCTGCTCGTCCTCGCCATCGTGCTAGCCGGCCTCGCCGACCGGTTGGGCGAGGCCGTCCACGCCCCGGCGCGAGCGCTGCCCAGATGGTTGGAGCTGCCGCTGCTCGATGTGCTGGCGGGCACGCTGCTGGTGTCGCTGGTGCTTGGCACCGGCGATTTCCTTTACCAGCGCCACGCCCACCGCGTGCGCCTGCGCATGTCGCGCGAGGATCTGAAACGTGAGATGCGCGAGAGCGAGGGCGATCCCGAGACCGAGCGTCGCCGCCAGGACCGTGCGCGCAGCCTCGCCAATAACCGCATGATGATGGATGTGCCGAAGGCGGCAGTGGTGATCACCAACCCGACGCATGTCGCCGTGGCCCTGGCGTGGGAGCGCGCGCCCGGCAGCGCGCCGCGTTGCGTGGCAAAGGGGCAGGATGCGATCGCCATACGCATCAAGGCGCGGGCGGTCGAGGCAGGGGTGCCGGTTCGCGAAGACCCCCCGACGGCGCGGGCCCTGTTGGCCACCGTCGATATCGGATCCGAGATTGAGCCCGAGCACTACCGCGCCGTCGCCGCCGCGATCCTGTTCGCCGATGCGCTACGGCGCGAATCCAGCAACGGCGAAGACGGCCCTAGCGGCGCCCCCAGCGGACAAGGCGTCGGGAAGGCGCGTCCGTGAGACGCTGCATCACAGCCGGGCTAAACCATCGCCATAGGTGCGCCCGAGGATAGCAGCACATCCGTCTCAGCCGTCGCGATCGAGCGGTGGTGCGGGCTCGCCCGGGACCCAATACCCGTCCGAGAGCCATCGGCCGAGATCGACATCGGCGCAGCGGCGTGAGCAGAACGGCCGATACTCGACCACCGCCAGCTTCCCGCAGATCGGGCAGGGCGGCCGCGCGCCATGTCGCGGTTCAGGACGGCTAGGCATCCACGCTTTTCCGTTCTGTCTTACATGAAGCTTTGCCTGTAACATCGGGCTGCGTCACGTGCACGGCCGCTTTTCGGCCGACCGCGCGGGGCGGTGGGGGATTGAGCGGGGTTGTGTGAGCGCGGTTCTGAAACGTGACGAGGGGCGGCCGCCGGTCGATCCGGCGCTGGAGAACCTGCCGATCGCGCTGGTGCCGGCACCGCTCTGGCACCGCATGGTGGCCCTGGTTCTGAAGGCGTTGTTGCCGGCCGTCATCCTGGCGCTGGCGGCATGGGGCTGGCATGCGATCACCGCGACCGGTCCGGTGGCTGGACGTGCGGCCTCGGGTGTCGAGGCGCGGCTGGTCGATGTCGTCGCGGCGCGTGCGGCCACCGCTGGGCCAACGGTCGCAGCGCTCGCCCGGGCCGAAGCGGCGCAGACGGCCATTCTCAGTACGCCGACGGCCGGTTTGATCACCGATGTCGCCGCCGGGCTTGTCCGCCACGGGCGCCTTTCCGCAGGTCAGACGGCCTTCGCCATCGATCC
>JBCCSW010000140.1:0-9737 GCA_039199465.1 Pseudomonadota bacterium | reverse complement strand
CCGAGACGCCGGCCGCCCGCGCGACGGTGATCTCGGATGACCGCGCCAGCCGCGAGAAGCAGGCCATCGCCGCCAGCAAGACGGTGAACGGCGCCGCGATCATGGTGATCGAGGGGGCGTGGAGCAGCGCCATGCCGATGAGGTCGGCGAAGCCTGCGCGGCCGTCGCTGTTGTCGCTCATCCGCTCGACCAGCCCGACGATCACCACCACGATGAAGACCGCGACGAACGCCATCAGGACGGTCCAGAGGAACCGGCGGGCGACATAGGTGCCGAGCGTCCAGCTCATGCGACCCGACCGCCAGGCGGCGGGCCGGGCCTGGGCGAAAGACCCGGACCCTCGACGCGCGCCATGCCCATCTTGGGCCGCCTCGGCGCGAGGCCATGGCTGGACAGCAGCGCGACGGCGATGGCGACGCCGATCAGTGGCGGCAGATACATCGTCGGCCAGAGCACGGCCTCACCGGCCGTCGCACTCTTCAGGCCGAGGCCGATGACGCGCAGCACCGCGCCCGCACCGACGGCGACCACGACGCGCCATACCGTGCCCTGTCGCCGGAACCCGGTCGAGACGATCACCGCGACGGCCAGAAAGGGCAGGGCGATGGCGTAGAGCGGCGCCGACAGCGCCTCATGCGCCTCGGCCCGGAACTCGCCCAGGGGCCGGAAGCGGCGCTCGGCCTCGGCCGCATCGATGCTGAGCAGTTCGTCGATGAAAAGCTCGGAGGGTTTGCGCAGCCGCTCCGCCGTCTTGCCGCCGATCTGGCTGAGGTCATAGGCGAATTGGTCGAAGCGCAGGATCGACAAGGCGTCGGGCTGGTCCGGCCGGATGATCTGCGCCGTGCCGTCGAACATCACCAGCCGCGTCGCGCCGGCGTCGGACAGCACCACCGCACGCTCGGCGGTGTAGGTCGCGGTCTGCTCCTCCTCCTCGCGGGTGTCGTGGATGAAGACGCCGTTTAGCGTGCCCTCGTCGCCGATATCGCGCACGAAGACCGTCACGTTGCGCGTCGGCGTCATGAACGTGCCCTCGCGCAGGAACGCCGCCGCGACGTCGCCGCGCACCTCCGAGATCCGGTCGCGCATCAAACGTTGAGTGTTGGGCACGACCAGGACGGTGATCACCAGCAGCAGGCAGGTCAGCGTCACGCTGAAGGCCGCGATCGGACGGAGCAGCGACAGCCCGGAGCGACCGGCGGCGAACATCACCGCAAGCTCGCTGTCGGCATAGAGCCGGTTGACGGCATAGAGCGTCGCCGCGAAGGCCGAGACGGGCAGGACCACCGTCATCACCCGCGGCAGCAGGAGCGCGGTGAACTCCAGGAACACCATCGCCGACTGGCCATTGTTCACGACCGTCTCGATCACGCGCAGCGACTGGCTTAGCCAGATGATGCCGGTGAAGACGAGGACGAAGAACGCAAACGGCCCCATGAGCTGCAAGAAGACGTATCGGTCGAGGCGTCCCATCAACCCTCCCTGACGCACCGCCGGGTTATGGGGTCTCGGACAGGTGGGGGCAAGCGGCGCCTCAGTGTAGGCCACGCCAGGCTGCGCCAACCATCATGCGGCCAGGCAGGTGCGCTGGGCCCCCGCGACGCCGGCCGCCAGGCGCCTGTCGACCCCGGACTTGTGGAGGGTCAGGACCTCCGCGGCCCCGGTCAATGGTCCCATAGGACCAGCGGCCACCACCAGGGTGCTGAGACGGGGATAGGTAGCGCTGCCGAGACTACGGTCGGGCGCTGGATCGGCGGTGCGACAGTCGGATAGCATGCGGTCAGTGGGGCCTGTTCCAGGGAGAAGCCTGCCCCTCCTGGCTCGTCATCGCTGGTTCTCAACTCCTGAACTGTCGCTCGCTCGGGGGCCATTGCGCCCGGGCCCGTCAGCCGCTGCCGTCGTAGGTCCAGCGATAGTGCGGCGGCGTCGGGCCCTTGTTGCGCCCGCCCTGCTGCATCTGTTCCCAGCCATGCGCGATCGCGCCGACGGCGCGTGACAGGCAGAACAGGCCCCTCGCCAGCGGTGGCTCGAAGCCGAGTTCCGCGTAGATCACCGCCGTCGCGCCATCGATATTCATCGGCACGGCCCGACCGCCCTTGGTCGCGGCCAGGGCGCCCTCGACGGCGCGCCCGATCGCCGCGAACCGACCGTCGACCGTGCCCGCCGCGGCTGCGTCGTCGACCAGGGCAAGCAGGCGCGGCGCCCGCGGATCGACGGGTTTGTGGAACCGGTGGCCGAAGCCCGGGATGAAGGCCGACCGCTCCGCCTGCCAGCGCGCGATCTCGCCCGCCGCCGCGCTGGGCCCGCCGGCGGCATCGATCGCCCGGTAGAGTGCGACTGCCTGCTCCCCCGCGCCGCCATGGATATCGTCGAGCATGTTGACGGCCGTCGCCATCGCCCCGTTCAGCGCCAGGCCGCAGGTCACTGCCATGCGCGCCGCCGCGATCGAGGGTGCCTGCGGCCCGTGATCGACTGCGGCGACAAGTGCCGCCTCCAGCAGTTGCGCTTCGCCGGCTGAGGGGAGGGCGCCGCGGGTCATCAGCCAGACCATCTCGGCAAAGCTGAGCCGTCCGATCAGGTCCTGGATGGGATGGCCGCGCAGGTGGATGCGCCCGGGCTCCATGTCGATGATCGCGGTGCGCCACCAGTCGGCGACATCGCTTCCCGCGCCGCCGCCGGTCCCCTGCGCGCCCTCGTCGCTCATATGGCGCCCTTGGCTTTCAGCCGTTCCAGGTCGGCCGGACGATAGCCGAGGGCGCCATAGACCTCCGCATTATCCGCGCCGAGCAGGGGGGGCGGCGTAGATACGGCAGGCGCCTGCCCGTCCATCTTGAAGCCGGTGCGCACGATGGCGATGTCGCGGCCGACGCCCGGCACGGCCTCGAAGCTGGCGATCAGGCCCCGATCGCGGATCTGGGGCGCGTCGATCACGTCCGGCACGCTCAGCACCGCACCGGTCGGCACGCCAAGGCGGTTCAGTTCCGCTTCCCAGACACCGGCCGGGCGGGTGACGAGCACGCTCTCCAGCTCGGCCCTCAGCGCAAGGCGATTGCGCTTGCGGTCGTCGCGGGTGGCGTAGTCGGGATCGTCCAGCAGGTCCGGACGGCCCAGATGGCGGGCGAGCAGCGTCCATTGCTCGTCTTTGTTCGCGGCGATGTTCAACAGCCCGTCGGCGGCCCTGAACGCGCCCGACGGCGCTGCGGTGACGTTCTCGTTGCCGGCGGCTTGCGGCGCGACGCCGGCGATCAGCCAGTTCGACACGGCCCACCCCATGGTCGCCAGCATGCTCTCGAGCATCGAGACATCGATGAAGGCGCCGCGCTTCGGCGCGTTCAGGGCGGCTGCGATGGCAAAGGCCGCAGTCATCCCGCCGACCGTGTCGGCGATCGGATAGCCGACGCGAAGGGGCGCGCTGTCGGCATCGCCGGTGATCGACATCACGCCCGAGATGCCCTGGATGATCTGATCATAGGCCGGCCGCTCGACCCATGGCCCGTCTTGCCCGAAACCCGAGATCGCGCAGTAGATGAGGCTCGGCCGCACGCCCTTCAGCACGGCGTAGCCGACGCCGAGGCGCTCCATCACGCCGGGCCTGAAATTCTCGACCAGCACATCGGCGGTGGCGACGAGCTCGCGCAGCAGCGTCTTGCCGGTATCGGTCTTCAGGTTGACCGTCACGGACTTCTTGCCCGCGTTCTGGGCAAGGAACGAGACGCCCATTCCGGCGTCGTTCAGCGCCCGGTCGGCGCCGAGATTGCGCGCCAGATCGCCCCGACCAACCGCCTCGACCTTGATGACCTCGGCGCCGAGATGCGCGAGCTGGTGGCAGCAGAAGGGGCCTGCCAGCACATTGGTCAGATCGAGGACCCTGATACCAGCGAGTGGTTCCATCGTGATCCTCCCGACGCGACCCCCGTTCGCGACCGCCGTTCCGGATGGCTCGGGGCTTCCAACCCGTGACGCTAGACGTGATGGCGCCGGAAGGACAGCGGGTCGGGCGTGGCGGGCCGTGGTGGCTCCGGTCGCCTCACGCGGGCGGCGCGGCGTGTTGCCTGTGCTCAGCGATCGGCCACCGCGTCCTCGGGCGGTGCCGAGGGCGCGGGGCGGGGCGGCGATTTCGGCGCGCTGAGCGCCCAGGTCATCAAGGCGCCGTCCCAGTCCTGGGGCGGCGGGACGGCGCGATAGGTGTCGATCCGCGCCCGGAACTCGGCGGCGATGCGGCCGGGGTCGATGAGGCCGACGGGCGCCAGCCGGCCGAGGTCGCGGAACAGCAGCTCGGCGCGATCCCAGTTGCGCGCCTCATAGGCGTCGCGCGCCCGCTCCAGCGTGTCTGCCATCTGCTTGAAGGCCATGGTCTCACCGATCTCGGCGTCGCCGGCGACGGCCCAGACCCATTCCGGCTGCACCCGGCCCTTCACCACCACGCGGTCAAGGCGCAGTAGGCTGACGCCCTTGGCCCGGTCCGCGGTCGTGCTGCCGACCAGGATGTCGACGCCGTAGCGCCGCGTCAGGCCCTCAAGGCGTGAGGCCAGGTTCACCGGGTCGCCGACGCAGGAGTAGGACAGCCGCCGCGTGCTGCCCATGTTGCCGACGCTGCAGAGGCCGGTGTTGATCCCGATCGAGATGCCGACGGGCGCGATCCCCCGCTCCGCAAAGCGCGCATTGACGCCCTCCAGCGCCCCAAGCAGGGCCAGCGCCGTCTGCGCGGCCTTGGTCTCCTTATCCTCGGTCAGGCGGGGGGCGTTCCAGAACGCCATGATCGCGTCGCCCATGAATTTGTCGACCGTGCCCTCATGCTCCAGGATCACATCGGTCAGCGGCGTCAGCAGGTCGTTGATGAAGCGGATCACCTCCTCGGGCGGCATGCGCTCGGTGATCGTCGAGAACGCGCGCACATCCAGGAACATCACGCTCAGCTCGCGCTGATCGCCATAGGGTGAGAGGTGGCGATCAGGGTCGGCGATAATGTCCTCGATCACCTGCGGCGAGACGAAGTGCTGGAACTGCTTGGTGATCTCGCGCCGACTGCGCTCGGTCGAGAAGAAGGCCGACACCATGGCCAGCAGATAGGCCCCGCCGGTCGACACCGCGATCGCGAGCGGGTTGAGCAGCATGTCATGCGCGTCGAAGGCATACCACGACGCCGCGAAACTGCCGGCGACCGACAGCGTCGCGGTCATGAGCGCGGCGACGGGAAGCTGCACGAACAGGAACAGGCAGACCAGCCCGCCGAGACCCAGGATCGCCAGGCGTTCGACGCCGCGCACCAGATCGGGGCGGGTCAGGAAATCCTGGGCCACGATCTGTTCGATGATCTCGGCATGCACCTCGACACCGGGGACCGAGGGCGCGAGCGGCGTGGCCACAAGGTCGCGCAGGCCGGCCGCCGAGGCGCCAACGAGGATGATCCGCCCTTCGATCTCTGCCGCGAGCGCCGGGTTCAGGCCCGCGCCCTCCAGCACTTGCCGCGCGGGGATGCGTCGGACGGGCGTTGCGCCGGCGAAGCGCACGCGGAGCGTGCCGTCGGCCTCCAGCGGCAGGGGCAGGGCGCCGACGCGCATGCCGTCGATACGCGCCGTGTCGCCGAACTCGAAATTGCCGCCGCCCGCGCTGGTGCGCAGGATGTAGCTGCCGGCCCCCTGCGCCACGCGCAGCGTCTCGAGCGACAGGCTGGGCACCAGTTGATCTCCGACCCGGCTCAGCATCGGCACCCGGCGCACGATGTCGACTTCCTCGGGCGACAGGCTGACCGAGCCGATGCCGACGGCGGGCGACGACAGGATCGGCAGGTTGACGATGGCGTTCGAGAAGCCGAGCAGCGCATCCTGCGCCTCGACCCCGCCCAGCGTCGAGACGCCGGCCTTGATCGGTGGGCGATCCTGCCCCACGCCGCCCGACAGGAAGGAACCCAGCACGATCGGCCCGCGCCCTATTGCCTCGGCGAAGACGGCGTCGTGGTCGTGCAGCCCCTCCACTTGCAGGAGCTCTAGCGCCGCGCGGGAGCTTTCGCCCCCCGTCGTGAAGAAGCGGCGGTTATAGCGTTGCCAGACCTCGCCAATATGCTTGGGCGAGGTGCGGTCGGCCTCGGCGAAGACCATGTCGAAGCCGACGGCCGCCGCGCCAGCATCGTTCAGCCGGTCGACCATGGCGGCAAGGAAACTGCGCGGCCAGGGCCACTGACCAAGCTCGCGGATCGAGGCTTCGTCGATATCGATGACGCGCACGATGCCGTCTTGCTCGAAGGGGCGGGGATCGACGCGCTGGAAGGCGTCGAACAGCGGCTCGGCGATCGTTTCGAACAGCGCCGGGCGGGCCGCTTGCAGCAACAGGACCGCGGCGACCACCGCCATGCCCAGAAGACCGGGGGTCAGACTGCGTACCCGACGTGTAAGACGCGGCGCCATGCCCGCTCCACCACTCTAGGTTGCGGCTTAGCGCTGCTTTTCCCGCCTTCGCCACCATTAAAGTCGCGATACGTGACTGCCGCGCAACGTCATGTTCTCCCTATCGTAATGGGGATCGACAGCAGCACAACCTTAACGATACCTTAAGGCAGAGTTTCGTGGAGAAAACGTGCATGTTGTTGCGGCGTACCGCCCGTTTTCTGGCGCTTCCTCTGGCGCTGTCGGTGCATTTCCATTCTGCGGGTGCGCAAGAGACGCCCACCGCAACTGTCCAACAACAGGACAGTTTGTTCGCCCAGCTGCTCGAGCGTCCCGACGATCTGAACCTGATGTTTGCCTATGCGCGCGTCTCAATCGAGCTTGGCGACTACGAGGCGGCGATCGCCACGCTGGAGCGGATGCTGGTTTTCCGTCAGGATCTTGACGGCGTTAGGCTCGAGCTCGCGGTCGCCTATTTCGCGCTCGGCTCCTACGAGGTCTCCAAGCTCTATTTCGACCAGGTGCGCGGAAGCGACCAGTTGGACGCCGACGACATCGCGCGCATCGACCAGTACCTGGCGGCGATCGCGGCGCGCACCCAGCGGAGCGCCTTTTCCGCAATCGCCAATCTGGGCATCACCTTCGCCACGAATGCCAATCTGGCACCGACCGACCGGACGCTGGTGCTCGGCGGGGTGACGGGGTTCGAGCTGGCCGAGGAGGATACCGAGCAGTCGGATTTCGGCGTTCGCGCCCTGGTCACCGCGCGCCATGTCTATGATCTGGAGCGGCCCAACAACGATGCCTGGGTGACCGATGCCGGCGCCTTCCTGCTCAGATATTTCCAGGAAGAGCGCGGCGACACCTTCTTCCTGCGCGCACGGACCGGCCCGCGCCTGTCGCTCGGCCCCGGCCAGGACGCCTCGACCATCAGGCCCTATGTCGAGGGGCAGTACCTGAACGGCGAGGACGAGACGATCTTCTTCTCGGGCCTTGGCGGGGCGGTGTTCCGCATGCCGCTGGACGCGCAGACGCGCGTCATCGCCGATTTCAACGTCGGCTATTTCGAGTTCGAGCAGTCGCGCGACGAAGAGGACCGCGTCAGCGTCAACGGCTCGGTGGGTGCCGTGCACGCGCTCTCGCCCGATCTCACGGTCAATGCGGCGGTCGTCGGCGGCTACGACTCGGCCGATGCCGATTTCAACACCAACGGCGATATCGGCCTGCGTGGCGGCTTCGTGTACCGCTACGACAGCGGCGTCTCCTTCGTCGACCGGAAATGGTCGCTCTCGGGCTATGGCGAGGTCCGCGGGCGTCTCTATGCCGAGGAGAACCCGCTGATCGACCCCGACGAGACGCGGCGCGAGGTCGATCTGCGCATGGGCCTCAGTCACCTGTTCGCGGTCAGGGAGGGCTTCGGCGTCCAGGCCGATGTCGAGGGGTTCCTGCGCCGCTCCAACATCCAGAACTTCGACCTCGACAATGTCAGCGTGACCGTGTCGCTGCAGTACCGGCTATGAGCGAGGAGGCTGTTAGGGTGGAGAAAGCGATGGCGCGGATCGTGACGGCGGGTTTGGCGGTGGTCGCAGCGGCTCTGCCGCCGGCGGAGAGCTCGGCGCAGGGGCGCATCGGCGCGGTCGCGGCGGTGAACGAGCAGATGGAGGGTACGCCGCCCGAGCAGTCCACGCGGCTGCTGCTGCTCGGCGACGACGTGGTCGCCCAGGAGCTGATCGAGACGACGCCCGATGGCAACGGCCATCTGCTGTTCGTCGACCAGACCTCGCTGGCCGTCGCGCCGAACAGCCGCATCGTGCTGGACCGTTATGTCTTCGACCCCGACCGGCAGGCGGGCGACGTGGCCCTGTCGCTCACCAAGGGCGCGCTGCGTTTCATCGGCGGACGCATCACCAAGGGCAAGGCGGCGACGATCCGCACGCCGACGGCGACGATCGGCATCCGAGGCTCGGGCGCGATCATCGAGGTGGCCGAGGCCTGTGCCGGGGGCGCCGGCGCGTCGGGCTGCGAGACGAAGGTGACGGTCCTCTCGGCCGAGGAGGTCACGGTCGAGCGCTATGGCGACAGCGATGGCGACGGCATCGACGATGGCCCCGGCGGCGCCGAGGACGACGGAGCCGTGCCCCTGGGCGGGACCCTGGGCCTGGACGGGAGCGGGCTGGCGAACGAAGGCGTCGGGGCCCCCGGCTCTACCGGCGACGGTGCGACGGGTGCCGCGGGCCAGGCCGGCTCAGACGCGCCCCAGACGGGACCTGGGACAGTAGCGCCGCAGACCGCCGGGGTGGTGCCCGTCGCGCCGGTGAACGACCCGATCTCCAGCGTCACGCTGAGCCGGCCGGGTGCTGTCGCCACCGCATCGGCGGCCGAGGGCACCAACTACGTCGGCCTCGCCTCCTCGGCCGAGCTCGCGGGCGTCATCGCCTCGCTGGAGGGTAATCGCGATGGCGGTGCGCCGGCGGTCGCCAGCACCCCGGCGGCGACCGTGCAACAGGCCGCGCAAGGCGTTGCGCAGGTCAACTCGCGCAGCGAAGGCGGGGCTGGCGCCGCCCCGCAGCAGTCCGGCGGCGCGGCGGATGTCGCGTCCGAGGAGGCGACGGAGACCGGCGCCGAAGCCGAGACCCAACTGACCGACGCCAGCATCGAGGACAACACGTTCAGCGACGAGCTGCAGAGCGATCCCGACGCCCTGCTGCCGATGGACATCCCAAGCCCCGGCGACCTGGCCGAGTTGTCGGGCGTGGCCACCTTCTCCGGCGTGGCATCGGGTGTGTTGTTGGACACCTCGATCACCGGCGGCACTCCAGACCCCACATCGATAAGCGGCAGTTTCGAGATGTCCTACGACTTCGACGCTGATCGTGGCGCCATCGATTTTCTGATCCTGAACAACATCTTCTCGACCGATCTTGAGAGTGAGGTTGCGAACGGTGCGACCTTCTCGGGCGAAGAGCAGATCTTCGGCGGGCCGAACACCGTGTCGGCCGACGGGAACTTCCTGATCGAGGGCAGCAATCCCGCCGGCGCCGTGACCGGCAATTTCCAACTCGACCTCGTCACGGACAACCAGCAGGCGACCGGCACCTTCGGCGGCCCGATCGACGACTGAGGCCGAACGCCATGCCCGCCGGCGCCCGGGCGCCGGCGGGTCTCTCTCTGCCGCCGATCCGGGCGGCTTCGTATGGGTGGGCCCGATGCCGCAGGGTGCCGGGCGCGTAGCGCGGGCGATGCCCGCAAGTGGGAGTGCGGACCATGGCTAGACGGCGCCTGTCATCGCGTCTCCCGAAATCGGATAAGGTGAGAAAGCGCCAGAAGGAGGTCGCCGAGGAGGCGGCGCCAATCGTG
>JBCCSW010000139.1:0-9795 GCA_039199465.1 Pseudomonadota bacterium | reverse complement strand
ATTCTGAATCGAATTCTGATTGACTGCATCCTATGCAAATTGAGGTTTGTTTTTCCCTATCAGACTTTGCTGGGCACGCTGTTATCGCTGTTTTGGTAGAGGCAGACTGCGCTTCGGAGAACTGCTGGTAGATGCCGCCCGGCAAGGCGGCCAGGTTATGCCGAGATCGGCGACGGCACTCTCGACGGGGCATCGTGCGGATCACTGGCAGCCGGCGCAGCTCCCGTCGCCTGAATTTCGCCGAGGTCGCCTCCGCCGTCGGTGCCGCCGTCCGATCCGCGTGCAACACTGGCGGCTGCAGTCTCCGAAAGCCGTCTCCGGTCGCGGTCCGGCAACAGCATCGTAACCCCCTCTGCACCACACTCGGTCGCACGGGCAGGGCCGAGACCGCCAGACGCCCCGATCACCAGAAGGGAGTGTCGCCATCCACCCGCCATCCACAATCGCTACGGCGATCGCGCGTGGCGGCGCCGCCGAACCCACCGGTACCGTGCGCGCCCTGCCGTCACCGGTGGCGATGGCGACGCCCATGCCGCTGGCCGCCAGCCCAAGGCGCGCTGTCCTCATGCTTCAGGGTCCCGCCTCGGCACTCTGGCGCGATACGCGCGATATCCTCGTCGCCCGCGGCCATCGCGTCGACCATGTCGCCCTGTCACTCGGCGATCGCCTGTTCTGGCGCAGACCGGGTCGGATCGACTTCAGTGGCAGTCTGGACGACTGGCCCGACTGGGTCGGCGCCTTGATCCGTCGCGAGGGCTATTCAGACATTCTCTACTTTGCGGACTGCCTCCCCTATCATGCCGCGACCGCACGCACAGCGCTTGCGCTGGGCCGGCGGGCCTGGGCGATCGAGAACGGTTATCTGCGGCCCGACTGGCTGACGATGGAGCCGGTCGGCATGGGCCGGCGGTCACGATTTACCCGTTGCCCAGACAGGCTCCGCAGCCTGGCCGCGTCGGCACCTGCCATCGATATGGCGCCCCGCTTCGCCGTGCCCTTCGCGACCGAAGCACGCTGCGAGATGGCCTTCAATCTGGCCCATGCCGCGTCGCGACCATTCTATCCCGGCTGGCAGAGCGACCGCTTGGTGCCGGCATGGCGGGAGTATCTCGGCTGGCTGCCCTATCTCGCACGACGCAGCCGAACGCGCGCGCAGGCGGCAGCAGTTGAGCAAGCGGCGATGCAGCCCGGCCCACCCTACGCGCTGCTCGCCATGCAGATGGAGACGGACTATCAGCTTCGCGTCTCCTCCGATTTCGACGGCCAGGCGGAGATGCTGGAGCTGGTGCTCGCCTCGATGGCCCGGCGCGCGCGCAGCGATCTTCGCCTCGTGGTGAAGCTGCATCCGTTCGACAACGGGCTGATCGATTGGGCGACGCTGATCGCCAAGATGGCGGACCGCTTCGGCCTGGGGGGACGCGTGGACGTGATCCGCGGTGGCCGGCTCGACAATCTGCTTGCGCGCGCACACGGGCTGATCACCGTGAACTCGACATCAGCGGTTTACGCCCTGCGCGCAGGCCGGCCGGTCCTTGCGCTCGGCGATGCCGTCTACGACGTGCGGGGGCTCACGCATCAGGGCGGGCTCGACCGGTTCTGGGCGGCACCCGAGGCGCCCGACCGCGAGATGGTCGACATCTGGCTCCGCGCCGTCGCAGCCGAGATCCAGATCCGCGGCCACCAGATGCACCCGATCGGCCGCCGCCTCGCCGCCCGCGAGATCGCTGAGCGGCTGGAACAGGCGGAACGCTATTGGCGCCTCTGGCGCGACGAGCATGGCGTGGAGGCCAGCGCCACCCCGACGCCGACGACATCCGACGCGACCGCGCTTGCGGGCTGACGCCACGACGCGCTCCACCATGATGCTGCGATGCGGTAAGCTGCTGAAGCCAGGGTAATACCCGGGCCATGCGCTGCCCCAGGCGACGGTGGCGGCAGTGGCGGCGGCGGCGACGGTGGCGGAGGCACAGGCGGCATGACCGTTCGGCATCTCGACGTGATGATGAACCCGCGCGCCGTCGCCGTGATCGGCGCGACCGGGCGGGAAGGCGCACTCGGCCGGATCGTGCTGGAGCGCCTTAGGGCAGGCGGCTTCGACGGTCCCGTTCGCGCGGTCAACCCAAAATACGACCGACTGCTGGACGCGCCATGCTTCCGCACGCCCGATGCGCTGCCGGAGGTGCCCGACCTTGCGGTGATCGTCACGCCGGCCCGCGCGGTCGCCCGTGTGATCGATGCGCTCGGCCGCCGCGGCGGACGCGCCGCGATCGTCATATCGGCCGGTCTGTCGCGTGGCAGCGACGCGGCGGCGGCGATGCTGGATGCCGCCAAGCGCCACGGCATCAGGCTCATCGGGCCGAACTGCATCGGCATGCAGCGCCCAACGCTCGGGCTCGACGCCAGCTTCGCGCATCGGCTCGCGCCGCCGGGGCGGCTGGCCTTCCTCAGCCAGTCTGGCGCGATCGTCGGCAGCGTCGTCGACTGGGCGCATGCGCATGGCGTCGGCTTCAGCCATGTCGTCTCGATGGGCGACCAGGCGGATGTGGGCGTCGGCGACCTGCTGGATCTGCTGGCCACGGACACCGAGAGCCGCGCCATCCTGATGTATCTGGAGGGCATCGAGGACGCGCCGGGGTTCATGTCGGCTGCCCGGGCCGCAGCCCGCGTCAAGCCGGTTATCGCGCTGAAGGCAGGCCGCCATGCCGAGGGCGCGCGCGCCGCGACCAGCCATACGGGTGCTCTGGCCGGCACGGACGCGCTGTTCGACGCCGCGTTCGAGCGTGCGGGATGTCTGCGCATCCGCTATCTTGAGGAGATGTTCGACGCGGCCGAGGTGCTGGACCATCTGCGCCCGCTGCAGTCAGGCGCGCATGACCGCGTCGCCATCGTCACCAATGGCGGCGGCGCTGGCGTACTCGCCGCCGATGCGCTTTCCGACACGCCGTCGGGGGGCGCGGGGCGCCTGGCCACGCTGGCGCCGGAGACGGTTGCGACTCTCGACGCCGTGCTGCCCGCGCACTGGTCCAGGGCCAATCCCATCGACGTGATCGGCGATGCCGGGCCCGAGCGCTACAGCGCAGCGATGGAGGCCGTTTTGGCCGATCCGGGCGTCGATGCGGTGCTCGCGATGAACTGCCCGACGGCGCTGGCTTCGGGCGAAGGCGCAGCCCAGGCGGTGGTCGAGGCCTGGCGGCAGCACCGCAAGGGTCGGTTGCGGCCGAAACCGGTGCTGGCGTGTTGGCTGGGCGAGGACGCGGCCGCGCCGTCGCTTGCGGTGCTCGAAGACGCCGGCATCGCGGCCTTCAACACCCCGGCCGAAGGGGTGCAGGGCTTCGGCTATCTGGTGCGCCGTGCCAAGCTGTTGGAACGGCTCGCCCGGGTCCCGCCCTCGCGGCCGGAGCACGAGAACGGCAGAACCGACTGGCCCGCCGCCCGTGCGGCCATCGACGCGGCTGTCGGCCGGGGCAGCCGCATCTTGAACGAAGCCGAGGCGAAGACTGTCCTGGCGGCTGCGGGCATCCCGACCGTGCGCACCCGCACCGCCGCCGACGCTGCCGAAGCCGAACAGGCGGCCCTGGCGCTGTCGGCCGAGGGGGTCGAGCGCTTCGCCGTGAAGATCCTGTCAGACGATCTGCCCCATAAATCCGATGTCGGTGGCGTCACGCTCGACCTCGACGACGCCCAGGCCGTCGGTCTGGCCGCGCGCACGATGATGCACCGCGTCTGCGCCGCCGCCCCCGCAGCGCGCATCACCGGCTTCACCGTGCAGGAGATGGTACGCAAGCCCGATGCGCATGAACTGATCTGCGGTATCTCGGACGACCCGGTGTTCGGGCCGGCGATCCTGTTCGGACGGGGCGGCACGGCGGTGGAGGTGGTCAACGACAAGGCGCTCGGCCTGCCGCCGCTGAACGCGCCACTGGCACGCGATCTTATCGACCAGACGCGGATCGCTCGGCTGATGGCCGGCTATCGCGACGTGCCGGCCGCGAATATCGACGCGGTGATCGACGTGCTGATCCGACTGGGTGAGATCGCACGAGCGCTGCCGATGATCGTCGAACTCGACATCAATCCGCTGCTGGCCGACCGGGGAGGCGTGGTCGCGCTCGATGCCCGCATCGTCATCGCCCGCGGCCTCATGGACAGTCCTGTGCCTAACCAACGCCTCGCCATCCGACCCTATCCGGTCGAGCTGGAGGGGACGATCGCGCTCCGCGACGGGCGCGCGGTACCCTGTCGCCCGATCCGGCCCGACGACGCGCCGCTCTACGAGGCGTTCTTCGCCGCCGTCGCGCCGGCCGATCTCCGGCTCCGCTTCTTCTCGACCATGCGCCGCGTACCGCGCGAGATGATCGCGACGCTCACCCAGATCGACTATGCCCGCGCGATGGCCTTCGTCGCTCTCGACCCGGCCGATGGGCGCATCATGGGCACCTGCCGGCTGGTGATCGACGCCGATGGCGAGAGTGGCGAGTACGGCATCCAGATCCGGTCCGACCTCAAGGGCCAGGGCCTCGGCCGGGCACTGATGGAGCGGCTGATACGCCACGGCCGCGACGCGGGCCTCGCCGAGATCTGGGGCGACGTGCTGAGCGAGAACGACGGCATGCTGGCGCTCGCCCGCAAGCTGGGCTTCGGGCGCGAGAGTGAGATGGACGGCGTGGTCCATATGCGCCTGGCCCTAAGCGGCGCTGCGCCCGCCGTCTCGACCGGCTGACAGCCACCGCCCCGCCAGCGCCCCGCCGACCGATGGCGCCTCGCGCCCTCAGGCGTTGCTGCCGCGCACGACCAATACCGAGCAGGCCGCCTGGTGCACGACATGGTCGGCATGCGTGCCCGACAGGAAGCTGCGCTCGCCGGGGCTGTGGGCGGCCATGACGATCAGGCCGGCATGCATCTGCTCGGCATAGCGCATGATGGTCTTCACGATGTCGCCGTGATGAGCGTGCGCCTGCCAGACGACGGCGCTGCCCAGCATCTCGTGGCCCAGCGTGTCGAGCTGAGCCTTGGCGTCAGCGGTCATCTTCTCGCTGTAGCCCTCTGGAAAGTACTGCGCGACGAGGCTCATGCCGAAATCGGGCAGCACGCTCAGCAGGTGCACCTCGGCACCGCGGCGCAGCGCCTCCTCGCGCGCGGCCGTCATCGCCGGGCGCCAGGACGTCTCATACTCAACGTCGACGGGAACAAGGATGGGGTGGCTCATGGCGTCTTCCTCGGCCGGGCGTCGTCACTCGGCCGGCGTATCGGCGGTGCCGCGCCCGAAGGACGGCATCGCGGGTAGACCCGTGCGCATCCGCTGCAGGGCGATCACGCCGAGCAGCACCAACAGCGCAGGGACGAACATCAGATACTTGGTGGGCTGAGCGACCGGGCGCTGCACCTCAAGGATCTCCTGATCCCAGTCGAGCCCGACATCCTGGCCGGGCGAGCCGAAGGCGACGTCGTCGATGATCGTCTTGCCGTCGTTCTCGATCAGCGTGAGGCCGGCGTTCTCGATCCGCTCCTCGCCCGTCGCGCCCTGCATGGGCAGCAGCGCGGTGAAGGTGATCGGCTCGCCGATGTCATTCAATCCGGCCACGTTCAGCCTTAGGTTCTCGCCCTCGGGCGTGTCGGCTGCGGCTTGCACGATCGACGCCGGGGGTACGCTCTCGAACGGCGCCACGACCTGGTCCATCCAGAAGCCCGGTCGGAACAGCGAGAAGGCGACCAGCAGCAAGAGCGCGCCCTCCCACACCTTGTTGCGCGTGATGAACCAGCCCTGCGTCGCCGCTGCGAACAGCAGCATGGCGACGGTCGCGACGACGAAGACGAAGATGCCCTCGTACCAGGTCACGCCGATCAGCAGCAGTTCGGTGTTGAAGATGAACAGGAAGGGCAGCGCCGCGGTGCGCAGCGAATAGAAGAATGCGACGAAGCCGGTGCGGATCGGATCGCCGCGCGACACGGCAGCAGCAGCGAAGGAGGCGAGGCCGACCGGTGGCGTCACATCGGCCATGATGCCGAAATAGAAGACGAACAGATGCACCGCGATCAGCGGCACGATCAGCCCGTTCTGCTGGCCGAGCGTCACGATGACCGGCGCCAGCAGGGCCGAGACCACGATGTAGTTCGCGGTCGTCGGCAGCCCCATGCCGAGGATCAGCGACAGGATCGCCGTCAGGAACAGGATGGCGAGCAGATAGCCGCCCGACAGCACCTCGACCACATCGGCGAGCGCCGTGCCGACGCCGGTCTGCGAGACCACGCCCACAATGATGCCGGCCGTCGCCGTGGCGATGCCGATACCGATCATGTTGCGCGCCCCGGCGACCAACCCCTCGACCAGGTCGTTGAAGCCGCCGACGAGACCCGGCGCGACATCGCCGATCCGGCCCGACAGGATCGCGGCCAGCGGGCGCTGCGTGACGAGGATGAAGATCATGAAGGCGGCCGCCCAGAAGGCGGACAGGCCGGGCGAGAGGCGATCAACCATCAGCGCGTAGACCAGAACGACGACCGGAAGGATGAAATGCAGCCCCGACTTCACCGTTGGCCCCGGCAGCGGCAGTTTCGCGCCGGGCTGATCCAGATCCTCCATCGCCGGCGTGCGGTGCTTGGTCGATAGCCAGAGCAGCGCGACATAGACCGCTGTGAGGAAGGCGAAAACGATCCAGCCCGCGGCCGCGCCGAAGGCCGGGCGGATCCAACTCATCCCATAATAGACCGCGAAAGAGATCAGGCAGAGGATCACGATGCCGATCGCCAGCCCCATCAGCCGCTGCACCAGCGGCTTCGGGACATAGGCGCGCTCCATCCCCTGCATGCCGGCCTTCATCGCCTCGAGATGGACGATGTAGACCAGCGCGATGTAGCTGATCACCGCCGGCAGGAAGGCGTGCTTGACCACGTCGAAATACGGGATGCCGACATACTCGACCATCAGGAAGGCGGCGGCGCCCATCACCGGCGGCATGATCTGCCCGTTGACCGAGGAGGCGACCTCGACCGCGCCGGCCTTCTCGGACGAGAAGCCGACCTTCTTCATCAGCGGAATGGTGAAGGTGCCCGTAGTGACCACATTGGCGATTGAGGAGCCCGAGATCAGCCCCGTCATGGCCGACGACACAACCGCCGCCTTGGCCGGGCCGCCGCGCATATGGCCCATCAACGAGAACGCCACCTGGATGAAGTAGTTGCCGGCCCCCGCCTTATCGAGCAGCGCGCCGAACAGCACGAAGAGGAACACGAAATCGGTCGAGACGCCGAGCGCAATGCCGAAAACGCCCTCGGTCGTGATCCAGTGGTGGTTGATCACCTCGTTCAGCGAGTTGCCCTTGTGCGCGATGATCGACGGCATGAAGGGGCCGAGGAAGGTGTAGGCCAGGAACACCGTCGCCACGATCATCAGCGCCGGGCCGAGCGAGCGGCGCGCGGCCTCCAGCAGCAGCAGCAGCCCGATCGAGCCGACGATGAGGTCCTGTGTGATGGGCGCACCGACGCGGCTGGCGATCTGGTCGTAGAACATGAACAGATACAGCGCGGCCGCCGCACCGATGATGGCCAGCGCCCACTCCCAGGGCGGAATGCGATCCTGCGGTGAGCCGAGAATGACCGCCGCGATAAGCGGGATCACGACTGCCGGGATCAGGTAGATGATGGCCCCGTCGCCCGCATACATGAATAGCGCGCCAAGGATCAGCGGCACCGCGATGGCGAGGCCCAGCGCCGGTTTGCTGTGACTGGACGGGAAGGCCAGGAAGGCGAGGAATATCGCAAATCCCAGATGGATCGAACGCGCCTCGTTCGAGCCGAAGACGCCGAAGCCGAGCTCGAAGGGCAGCGGCGAGGCGATCCAGAGCTGGAACAGCGACCAGAGGACGGCAGTGCAGAGGATCAGCATGCCCACCGGGCCCGACGGGGAGCGCGCACCGGTATCGGCAGCGGCTACCAGCTCGTCCAGATCGGCCTGGTCGGGGGCGTTGTCGTTCTGCGCGGCGGAGGAAGTTGCGCTCATGATCGTGCCGTCCCTGTCAAAATGTCAGTGGCGCCGGGTGCCTCGGGCTTCTGGCAATGCCTCACTAAGTCGGCACCCGATGCGGGAGCGGTGGGGTGGCGCCACGATGCGATCAGGGCGCGGCGCCAGAGCGACGCGATCCCGGTGTGCCAGGATCGCGCCACGGTCCGCTCGTCAGGAGCCGGTGATCCAGCCGCGCTCCTTGTAGTACTGCTCCGCACCGGGATGCAGCGGGGCCGAGAGCGACTGCGAGATCATCTCCTCCTCCTTCAGGTTCGCGAAGGCGGGGTGCAGCTTCTTGAATCGGTCGAAGTTGTCGAAGACGGTCTTCACGATGGTGTAGACCACCTCATCCGGCACCGTGGCCGAGGTGACGAAGGTCGCACGCACGCCGAAAGTCGTGACGTCCCGGTCCAGTGCGGCATAGGTGTCGGCCGGCACGGTCGAGAACGAGTAGAACGGGTTGTCGTTCACCAGGCTGTCGAACGGCTCCCCGGTCAGGTCGATCATCTTCGGGCCGCAGGCGGCGAAGGCCTCCTCCAGCGCACCGGCGGGGTGGCCGACAGTGAAGGCGAAGGCGTCGATCTTGTTGTCGCAAAGCGCCGCTGCCTGCTCGCTCGACTTCAGCTGCGAGGCCAGCGAGAAATCGTCCATCGTCCACCCTTTCTCGGCCAGGACGATCTGGAAGGTGCCGAGCTGACCCGAGCCCGGGTTGCCGACATTGACGCGCTTGCCCTTCAGGTCGTCGAAGGTCTCGATCCCGCTGTCGGCTGCGACAAGCAGGTTGAACGGCTCGGGATGGACCGAAAAGACGGCGCGCAGATCCTCGAACGCGCCCTGCTCCTCGAACTTCGAGGTGCCGTTATAGGCGTGGAACTGCCAGTCCGATTGCGCGACGCCCATATCCATATCGCCCGCGCGGATCGCGTTGATGTTCGCGATCGAGCCGCCGGTCGAGGGCGCGGTGACGCGGATGCCATGCTCGGACGTGCCGCGGTTGGTCAGCTTCGCGATCGCCTGGCCGACCTGGAAATACACGCCGGTCTGGCCGCCGGTCCCGACGGTAACGAAGGTCTCCGCCGCCTGGACGGCGCCCGCGATCGCCGTCGTCGAAAGCGCCGTGGCAATGGCCAAAGACTTCATGAAGCGCATGGGGGTCTCCCTGATAGGCTGGTTTCACAGGCGCGGTGCGCCGTGGTGGGGTGATGCCTTTCGATTGGCCGGTTGTTGCTGTCGCATCACGGCCTCTGTTGTTGGGGCAGATCAGTTTAGCAGTGCAACCATCTGCTCCGAAGGTGGCTCGCGCACTCTGGAAGCGATCGTTGCAAGCGTCAACTTGCTAGGCAGTCTGACTATCGCCGGGCGGGCGCACGCGCAGATTGTGCCGGATGGTGCCTATGCAATGGGCAACAGCGCCAGGCGGCGTCAGAGGCCCGACAGACGCAGCGAATCGTCGGGCTTGCTGCAGCGCAGCGCGCGTGCCCCAATGCAGGCTAACGCTGACTGCCGGAGCCTGCCCGCATGTTCTCCAAGATACTGGTCGCCAATCGGGGTGAGATCGCCATCCGCGTGCTGCGCGCCGCCAACGAGCTCGGCAAGCGGACGGTCGCGATCTATGCCGAGGAAGACAAGCTGGCGCTGCACCGCTTCAAGGCCGACGAGGCCTATCAGGTCGGCGCGGGCCAGGGCGCAGTTGCAGCCTATCTCGATATCGCCGACGTGATCCGCATCGCGCGCGCGGCCGGCTGCGACGCGATCCATCCCGGCTATGGCTTTCTGTCCGAGAACCCGGATTTCGT
>JBCCSW010000138.1:0-9805 GCA_039199465.1 Pseudomonadota bacterium | reverse complement strand
GCCCGGACTTTCCTCACCGGGGCACGCCCCGGCGCGGCCATCCAGCCACCCGCAATCCTGACTTGCGGTGTCGTCGCAACGAGGTCAAGCGGCGGCGCCGCGGCCCGGGTAACGGCGCGCTATCTCAGAGAGGTGTCGAATTGCGCCCGTGCCCGCCGTCCCATGCCCGACCGATGCTGGCAGAAGCCGCGCGGCCAGCGCCGACCAAGCCGCCCGCGCCGCGTCGTCCCAACCGCCGGCCAAGTCGAGATCCATGCCAATCGACGTGGCGGCGTGGCGAAAACTCTCCGCGTCGCCATCCGCCCTGTCCAGAGCCGCGTCGGGCGCCGGGTCGTGCCACACGGCGAGGCCCTGCAGGGCAAGTCGGCGCCAGTCGAAGGCCGGGCCGGGGTCCCGCTTGCGCGTTGGCGCGACGCAGGCATGGCCCAGCACGCGCTCGGGTGGGACCGGATGGCGCATCATGATCTCGGCCAGCAGCCGCTCCAGCCGTGCCATCTGGCGCTCGCAGAAAGGCACGGGCGCGCCGTCGCCATCGATGCCGAGGCTGTCGAGTTCGATGCCGATCGAGCGTGAGTTGATGTCGCGCTCACCGGCCCAAAAGGCGGCCCCGGCATGCCAGGCGCGGCGATCCTCGGCGACCATCGCAGTCAGCGCGCCGTCGCGGGCGATGAGATAGTGTGCGCTGACCGCCGAGGCCGGATCGCAGAGGCGCTCGATGGCCGAGGCGGCATCGGCCATCGCGGTGTAGTGGATCACCACCATGTCGATGCGTCCATCGCCCCGACGCGGTCCGTGATTGGGCGACGGGTGCCAGATCGTGCCCGCGGGCAGGTAACCGGGCGGTGTCGTGTCGGCCATGGCGGCTCTAGCGACGGGTCAAGGTTCGGCCGACGGCGTCGCGCCAACCCGCGTATTTGCCCTCGCGCGCCGTGGCCGCCATCGCCGGCTCGAACCGCCGCTCCAGCGCCCAGCTCTCGGCGAAGGCCTCCATACCCGGATAGACGCCCGCGCGCATGCCTGCCAGCCAGGCCGCACCTAATGCCGTCGTCTCGGCAATCCGCGGGCGGTCGACCGGAGCGCCCAGGATATCGGCCAGAAACTGCATCGAATAGTCGGACGCCGTCATCCCGCCATCGACGCGCAGCACGACGTCGCGCCCGCCCTCCCAGTCGCGGTTCATCGCATCCAGCAAGTCGCGGGTCTGATAGCCGACGCTTTCCAGTGCGGCGCGCGCCAGCTCCGCCGGCCCCGTGCCGCGGGTCAGGCCATAGACCGCGCCGCGGCACTCCGCGTCCCAATAGGGCGCGCCAAGACCGACGAAGGCCGGCACCAGATAGACCGACTGATGCGGATCGGCCGCCTCGGCCAGGGGCTGGGTCTCCTTCGCCTCGCGGATGATCTTCAGCCCGTCGCGCAGCCATTGGACCACGGCACCGGCGATGAAGATCGACCCCTCCAGCGCATAGGTCGGTGTGCCGTCGAGCTGATAGGCGACCGTCGTCAGCAGCCGGTTGCGCGAGATAACGGGCGTGTCGCCGGTGTTCAGCAGCGCGAAGCAGCCGGTGCCGTAGGTGGACTTCATCATGCCTGGCCGGAAGCAGGCCTGCCCGACCGTCGCTGCCTGCTGGTCGCCGGCGACGCCCATGATCGGCAGCGGGCGGCCGAACAGGTCCGGGCGCGTCGTGCCGTAGTCGGCCGCGCTGTCGCGCACCTCGGGCAGCATCGCTTCGGGGATGTTCAGCAGACGCAGCATCGCCTCGTCCCAGCGCCCCTCGAAGATGTTGTAGAGCATCGTTCGGCAGGCATTGGTCGCATCGGTCGCGTGCACGGCGCCACCGGTCAGCCGCCAAATCACATAGGTGTCGATGGTGCCGAACAGCAGCTCGCCACGTTCGGCCGCCGCGCGGGCGCCGTCGACATGGTCGAGGATCCAAGCGAGTTTCGTGGCCGAGAAATACGGGTCCATCAGCAGGCCCGTACGCTCGGTCACCATCGGCTCGTGACCGGCGTCGCGCAGCCGCTGCGCCATGTCGGCGGTGCGCCGGTCCTGCCAGACGATGGCGCGATGGACGGGCTTACCGGTGTCCTTCTCCCAGACACAGACGGTCTCGCGCTGGTTGGTGATGCCGACGGCGGCGATGTCGTCCGGGCCGATGCCGGCGCGTTCGATCGCGGCGCGGCAGGTCGCGGCGGTGGTCGACCAGATATCGGCGAGATCGTGCTCGACCCAGCCCGAGCGGGGGAAGTGCTGCTCGAACTCCTCCTGCCCTGTTGCGACCGGACGCATCGCATCGTCGAAGATGATCGCGCGCGTCGACGTCGTGCCCTGGTCGATTGCCATCACATGGGCGGCCATCGTCCCCCTCCCTCGCTGCCGTCTGCTTTTCGCGCGAGGGTGGGAAATGGGCCGGGCCGGTGTCAACGCCGGGTAGGTGCCGTCACCGGGCGCGGTCGACCCCGAATTTGTCGGGCGCCTCGTGCCGTCAGCCGCCGGTGGCCTGGATCGGCATGCCGTACATGGCGCGCACGACAACGAGGCCAAGCACGGCCGAGGTGGCCGTCGCCAGCGTGCCCCAGGCGAGATCGGCCATCACCATGTTCGGGTGCCAGCCCTTGAGCACGGCATAGTTCGTCACTGCGTAGGTGCCGTAGGCCAGCAGTCCGAAGAACCCGGCATCCAGCGCGACGCGGCTGAGCGGCTTGCCGCTGAGACCGGCGGCCGAGGCGAAATACAGCATGCCCACGACGTAGAGCACGTAGAACGCCACGGCGGGACCCGCGCGAAAATCCTCAAGCAGCAGCTCAGGCACGTGCTGCTCGAACAGCTGCCGGACGTAGAGCTTGATCCACACGACATCGGCACCGAGGAAGATCAATGCGGTGACAAAGTAGAGGACGACGGTCTGCACCCTGCGCTCCTTCGCTGGCCTGCGGCGGAGGTAGTGCGACGCGCATCCAAGTCACTGCGGGGTTCACTGCGGGGTTCACTGCGCGGTGGATGCGCTACTCAGCCGCCTGTCCAGCTGCCGGATCCGCTGGCGACGCGCTGTCGGCCGAACCGGGCCGCGCGCTGCGCCGCTCGCGCATCCAGGCGTCGAGTGCGCCGACCTCCTCGACCGTGAGGCGCAGGCCGAGCTTGGAGCGGCGCCAGACGACATCCTCGGCCGTCCGCGCCCATTCCCGGTCCATCAGCCAGACCACCTCGGCCTCGGTCAGCGTATGGCCGAAGACGCGGCCGAGATCGGCAGCGCTTGCCGCGTCGCCCAGTATCGCGCGCGCATCGGTGCCGTAATGGGTGACCAGCCGGCGGGCCCAGCCCTCGTCGAGGAAACCATACTCGGCCTTCAGCGCCGCGATCAGCGCCGGTCGACCGTCATGCGGGAAGTCCCCACCCGGCATCGCGACGCCGCGCGTCCAGGCATCGCCCGCCTTCGGGAAGTACGGCGCCAGCTTCTCAAGCGCGCTTTCGGCCAGGCGGCGATAGGTGGTGATCTTGCCGCCGAAGATGTTGAGGAGCGGCGGCTCGCCGCCCCGGTCCTCGACCTTCAGAACATAGTCCCGGGTCGCCGCCGTTGCCGAGGACGCGCCGTCGTCATAGAGCGGGCGCACGCCCGAATAGGTCCAGACGATATCGTCGGCGGTAATCTGCTCGGCGAAATACGCGTTGGCACTGGCGATGAGGTAGTCGCGCTCGTCATCGGCGATACCCACTGTGTCGGCGCCCGCCTCATGGTCGCGGTCGGTCGTGCCGATCAGGGTGAAGTCGCCCTCGTAGGGGATCGCGAAGATGATCCGGTTGTCGGCGTTCTGGAAGATGTAGGCCTTGTCGTGCGCGAACAGCCGGCGCGTGATGATGTGGCTGCCGCGGACCAGGCGCACCTTGTCGGGGGTGTTCAGGCCGATGGCGTTGTTCAGGATCTCGGCTACCCAGGGGCCGCCGGCGTTGACGATTGCCTTGGCGTGGACGCTCTCGCTGTCGCCGGTCTCAACGTCCTCGGTGGTCAGCGTCCAGTGATCGCCGCTACGCTCGGCCCGCGTCGCCTTGGTGCGCGGTCGGATCGTGGCGCCACGGGCGGCGGCGTCCCGGGCGTTCAGCACGACGAGACGGCTGTCCTGCACCCAGCCGTCGGAATACTCGTAGCCCCGCTTGAACAGACCGGGCTTCAGCGGCTTGCCGGCGTCGTGCCAGGTCAGATCCAGGTTTTCGGTGCCCTTCAGCCACTTCCGGCCGCCGAGGTTGTCGTAGATGAACAGCCCCAGCCGGATCAGCCACCACGGCCTTAGGCCCGGATGATGCGGCAGCACGAAGCGCAGCGGCCAGGAGATATGCGGCATCGCTTCCAAAAGCGCCTCGCGCTCGATCAGCGCCTCGCGCACCAGGCGGAACTCGTAGTATTCGAGATAGCGTAGACCGCCATGGAAGAGCTTGGTCGACCAGCTCGAAGTGGCGCCGCCAATATCGCCTTTCTCGCAAAGATAGACGCTGAGCCCGCGTCCCGCCGCATCGCGGGCGATGCCACAGCCGTTCACCCCGCCGCCGATGATCGCGATGTCGTAGGTGGTTGCCTCGGCCATGAACGGTCTCCTTCGCGTCTGCTCGGGTCCTGCTGGCGATGCGGCCTGACCCTACGCACTGGACAACGGTCGTTTCAACCAACCGTTCCGGGCGAAAGGACGCGGAAGCGCGCCGCGGGCAGCACCGCAAGCGCTTCTCGACACGGTTTTGAGCGCTGATCGGGCGCGGCGAGCGCCGTCTAGCGCGTCAGGCGGTCTTCCAAGTCCCGGCCCGAACCGGCGATCCTCTCACGGCAATCCCGCGCTTAGCCAGGGCACCGTCGGACCGCGCTGCCGGCCGCATTTCTGGGCCGGACTGCGGCTTGCCGATAGTGCTCGGTGCGCTCCGCGACAGGCTGATCGGCACTGCAAACACCCCGCCCCCACCGTCCCCACCGTCGGATGGCCGAGCAAGCCGTAGCGCGGCGATGCCACTTCCCCTTCGCACTCGCGAGATCGCGGGTAGGACAATGCCGGCGGAACCGCGTAGAAGCGCCGGGATCATCGAACGCAGGGCTACGGAACGCCGCGGCGAACGCCCCCATCTGGAGGTTCACCATCCTCGAGACCCTCGATCTTACCGCGCTCGCCGCGCTCGGCATGCTGGCCGCCTATGGCGCAGGCGGCATTATCAAGGGCGGGCTCGGCTTCGGGCTGCCGCTGGTGACGCTGTCGATCACGCCGCTGTTCGTGGCGCTGGACCTTGCGATCGTGGCCAATGCTGTGGTGCTGCCGCTCATCAACATCGTGCAGATCAAACAGGCTGGCGGCCTTGTGCCGGCCTTCAGGCGCTTCCTGCCGCTGATCCTGCCGCTTGCGCTGTGCCTGCCGCTCGGCGTCTGGCTGGGTACGCGGATCTCGGCGCCCGCGCTGACGCTCGCGCTTGGCATCGTGATCATGGTCTCGACGCTGATCCAGGTCGCCAATCCGCGCCTCGTCCTGCCGCGGCATCTGGAGCGTCCGGGCGCCGTCGTGACCGGCCTCGCCGCCGGCACGATCGGCGGGCTGACCACGGTGAACGGGCCGCTCTTCGTGCTCTACCTCGTCAGCCTCGGCATCGAGCGGCGGGTGATGATGGCCGCGCTCGGCATCTTCTTCTTCCTGACGGGCGCGATCCTGGGCCTGTCCTTCGCCGCCGTCGGCGTGATGGACGCGCCGCGCTTTCTCTGGGGGCTGCTCTGCGTGCTGCCCGCCTTCGCGGGCATGTGGGTCGGCAACATGATCGCGAGCCGCCTGCCCCAAGCCGCGTTCCGCAGGGCCGTGCTGGGCGCGCTCTTTGTCCTCGGCGCCAACATCGCCTCGCGCGGGCTGGCGGGCTAGGGCCGCGACGATGACCCCGCCCGCCGCCATCGCCGGTGTGCCGTGATCGAGGCCACCGGACTGACCGGAGCCGAGTTCGCCGTCCTGCTCGCCAGCTTCCTGGCGGGCGGTCTGGTGAAGGGCGCGCTGGGTTTCGGGCTACCGCTCGTCGTGGTCTCGACCGCGCCGATCTTCGTCAGCGTCGACATCGTGCTGATCGCCAATGCGACGGTGATGCCATTCTCGAACACGCTGCAGATCGTCCAAAGCGGCCGGGTCGCGGCATCGATCAGCCGCTTCAGGCTTCTCTACATCGCGCTGATCCTGACGCTGCCTTTCGGCGTTGCGCTCGGCAGCGTCATCTCGACCGGCATGCTGACGGTGGTGCTGGGCGTCGTCGTGATGGCCTTCACTGCGCTGCAAGCACTCAGCCCGCGCCTTCAGATCCGCCCCGATCTGGAGCGGCCGTTCGGCGCGGCGACCGGGGCGCTGGCGGGGATCATCGGCGGGCTGACGACCGTCAACGGCCCGATCATGACGCTGTTCGCCGTGGGCCTTGGCGTTGAGCGGCGGATGATGGTGTCGATGCAGGGCCTCGCCTACCTGATCACGGGCCTGATCCTGGCGGTCGGCTATGCCGGCATCGGGCTGATCGACGGCAGCCGGCTGGCGACCGGGCTGATCTGCATCGCGCCGGCATTCCTCGGCATGTGGGTCGGCAACCGGCTGGCCCAGCGCCTGCCGCAGGCGGTGTTCCGGCAGGTGGTGCTGGCCGTGCTGTTCGTCGCCGGCGCCAACCTCGCTCTTGGCCCCGGTGCCTAGGACTCGCATCGGGCGCCCTGCCGGGATGCGACGATCGGCGGGGGCGTCGGGGACGGCGGGGATCGCTGGGCCCCTCGCGGCGTCGTGCTGCGCTGCAACCCGATTGACACTGACGGGGCGGCGCTCCTTGATTGCAGGCGAACAGGCGGCCTGCACCAGAATGACGGGCCGCCGACCATCGCAGAGAGGTACCTATGCGCCACCATCGCCTGACGACCGCGCTCGTCACCACCCTGGCACTCGGCACAACCGCGGCGCTGCCGGCCGGGGCCGAGACGCTCCGCTGGGCCCGCGCCGGCGACAGCCTGACCATGGACCCCCATGCCCAGAACGAGGGGCCGACGCATACGCTTGCCCATCAGATCTATGAGCCGCTGCTGCATCGCGACATGGCCGGCGAGATCGTGCCGGCGCTGGCCACCGACTGGGCGCCGACCGAGGATCCCAATGTCTGGCGCTTCAACCTGCGCCAGGGCGTGACCTTCCACGACGGCGCCGATTTCACGGCCGAGGACGTCGTCTTCTCGATCGCCCGCGCCCAGTCGCAGTTCAGCCAGATGAAGGAGCTCCTGAACTCGATCACCGAGGTGCGCGCGGTCGACGACCACACGGTCGAGTTCGTCACCGACGGGCCGAACCCCATCCTGCCCTCGAACCTCACCAACCTGTTCATGGTCGACAAGGGCTGGGCCGAGGCCAACGACGTGGTCGAGGTGCAGAACTTCGACGCCTCGGAAGAGACCTATGCCGTGCGCAACGCCAACGGCACGGGAGCCTATAAGCTGGTCAGCCGCGCCGTCGACGAACGGACGGTGCTGGAGGCCAATCCCGACTACTGGGGCATCGGCGCGTTCCCCCTAGAAGTCAGCCGGATCGAGTACACGCCGATCCAGAACGCGGGCACCCGCATCGCCGCGCTGCTGTCGGGAGAGGTCGACTTCATCCAGGACGTGCCGGTCCAGGATCTCGGCCGCGTCGAGGCGGAAGAGGGGCTGGTCGTGCGCACCGCGCCGCAGAACCGCGTGATCTTCTTCGGCATGAACCAGGGCCGCGATGATCTGACGACCGACAACATCGAAGGCGCCAACCCACTGGCCGAGAAGGGCGTGCGCGAGGCGATGCTGACCGCGATCAACCGCGCTGCCATCCAGCAGGTGGTGATGCGTGGGCAGAGCGCGCCGGCCGGTGTGATCATGCCGCCCTTCGTGAACGGCTGGAACGAGGGCCTGGACGAAGTGCCCGATTTCGATGTCGAGGCGGCCAAGGCCAAGATGGCCGAGGCAGGCTATGGCGACGGTTTCGAGATCACGCTGAACTGCCCGAACGACCGCTACATCAACGATGAGAGCATCTGCCAGGCCGTCGTCGGCATGATGGGCCAGATCGGCGTCACGGTGAACCTGGACGCGCGGCCGAAGGCGCAGCACTTCCCGCTGATCACCCAGGGCGAGACCGAGTTCTATATGCTTGGCTGGGGCGTGCCGACTTTCGACAGCGAGTACATCTTCAACTTCCTGGTCCATACCAAGGGTGACGATCGCGGGTCGTGGAACGGCACCGGCTACTCCAACCCCGAGCTGGACGCGATGATCCAGACGCTGGCCTCCGAGACCGATCTGGACGCGCGCAACGCCACGATCGCGGCTATCTGGGAGCAGGTGCAGGCCGATGTGCTCTACCTGCCGGTACACCATCAGGTGCTGAACTGGGGCATGAAGGAGAGCATTCGCTTCGACGTGCAGCCCGAGGACCAGCCGCATTTCAAATACCTGACCTACGCCAAGTGATACCGTGCGTCATTTGACGCCGCGAGACCGGGGCCGGGGCCGCATGGGCAGCCCCGGCCCTTTGCCATCCGAGTCGTGCGTGTCGTCAGCACACCCATCACGGCAAAGCGCCGCCACCGCCCTCGCCCCTTGGTCCGGCGTCATGTACCGACGTGGCGCAGGGCCGAGCGAGGGAGTGTCAGGGTGGACGACGACCGGCAGGATTTGACGGTCGACGCCCGATCCTCGGGCGCGAGCGGGGCCGTCGAGCGGCCTGCACGCCCGCTTCTCGATCCGTTGGACCGGTTGGTCCGGCTGATCGGCGATGACGGACCCTCATTGGCACTGATGGCGGGGCTTTCGATCATCGCCTCGGGCACGGCGGTGTTCGGCCATATCGTGATCGCCGATGACTGGCGTCACGTGATGCAGCCAGGCTTCAACATCGATATCGCGCTCTCCTCGGGGCGCTGGCTGCATGCGCTGACCATCGCCCTGCTGGGCGCCGATCTGGTTGCGCCCGCCGTCACGCTGGCGGCGATGCTGGCACTCTGGTGGGTCGGCCTTGTCGCCGTCGGGCGTTCGGCCGGACTGGACCAGACGGGGCGCTTCCTGCTGCTGGCGGTGTTCACTTTCAATCCGCTGCTCGCGGCCTTCATCGGGTTCGAGACCAACCACATCGCCGGCGGCCTGTCGGTTCTGTTCTGTCTGATGTCGGGCCTCACGGCGCTGCGGCTGGCCGATCGGGTGGCGCCGGATACCCCGGGGACGGTCTTCCGCGTCGCCGACGCACCCGGCGTGCTGGTGCCCATGGCCCTGTTCGCGGCAGGGGCTGCCGGATTTCAACAGTTCGCGGTGCTGATGCCGATGGCGGTCGCGACGGTCTGGGGCGCGCGACTGATGCGGGGCGAGGCCGTCACGCTGGCAGGAGCGCTTCGCCGGGCCTGGATCGTTCTTGCGGTCATGCTGGGCGGTCTCGCGCTCTATGCGCTCAGCGTCGTCGTCGTGCTCGCCGTCGCCGGCGCGGAGACGGCAGGCGGGGTCTATGCGCTTGAGGGCGGCTACGCGGTCCGGGACTTCCAGGCCGTCGCGGCCTTCCGCCGCTTCGCAAGCCACCTCGTCCAGTTCCTGTTCCTGCCCCAAGCCGGCGTCCCGCTGATCGCGAAGCTGCTGGTGCTTGCGGCGCTGGGCATCGTGGCGCTGCACGCGTTCAGGGCCCTAGCGTCAGGGGAGCGGCGCCTTGCCGGCATCATCGTCCTGGGGTTGGTCGCAGGCCTGATCCTGTTGCCCTGGATGCTCGGCCTCATCCGGATCGCGTCGCCCTACTACTATCGCGCCTTGGCGCCGGTGGCGTTGAGCTGGGC
>JBCCSW010000137.1:0-9824 GCA_039199465.1 Pseudomonadota bacterium | reverse complement strand
GCAGCGGGCTCGGTCGCCGGAGTGGTCGGCGGCAGGGGGCTGGTGGCATCCGACAGCTCGGTCGCCAGCACGATTGGCGCCGCCTCCTCGGCGACCACTCCGGCGACCGAGCCCGCTGCACCGCCCGCCGTCGCAACGCCCGCCATTGCCCCGCCAACGGGCGCGCCGGCCGACGAACTGAGTGTCGAGCCGCCGTCGCCGCTGATCCTGACCTCGGGCAGTCCGGCTACGGGGCCATCCACGTCGCAGACCCAGGCCGCAGCTTCGCCTTCGGCACCGACGCCCCTGGCGGCCGCGTCCCTCTCGGCGCCGGCTCAGCCGGCCGCGCCGACGCCCGGGCCGGCGAGCGTCGCGCCGCTCTCGACCCCGCTGCCGATAGGTGGCGGCGGCCCGGTGATCGCCGCGATCACGGTCGGTGGCGGCACGCAGACCGTGGGCGCGGGCCAGGCCGAGACCGACACCGAACTGTCCGTCGAGAACGGTGGCACGCTGAACATCGAGAACGGCGGCAGCGTCACAATCACGAGCGACGAGCTCGCGGCGGTCCGCATCGGCAATGGCAGCGTCGGCACGGTGAACCTCTCGGCCTCCGCCGCCGGGGGGCCTGCGCGGTTGGTCTCGCAGGGCACCTATGGCGGGATCGATGTGGGCACGGGCGCTGGCGGCCTGGGTGATCTCAACGTCTATGGCGGGGGCGAGGTCGGCGCCGGCTATGTGTTCATCGGCTCCGGCACGTCGTCGTCCGGCGCTGTGGTGCTGGATGGCGGCAGCATGGTCGTGTCCGGTCGCTATGCCGCGCAGCCGCCCGCGGGGTCCGACGAGCCGTTTCGGACGAGCCTCGTCGTCGGCAACGCGGCCTCGTCGCTTGGCATCCTCGCGCTGCAGAACGGCGCGACCCTGCTGGTGGAGAACGATCAGACCGCGGCAACCAACCGCGATGGCGCCGAGATCACGGTCGGTCTGGGTGGGCAGGGTCAGCTGCTGGTCGACGGCTCGTCCGTGTCGGTCATCAATCGCGGCACGCCCTCGGGCACCAACCTGACCAGCTTCACCGGTCTGCGGTTGGAGACCGGCAGTGTGACGACCATTCAGGGCGGCGCCGACCTCACCATCGCCGGCGCCAACGCCGGGCTCAGGGTGGGCGACAGCGGCGACGGTTTGGCCCTGTTGACGATCGTCAACAGCACCGTGCTGGTCGACAGCCAGGATTTCCGCGAGTTCAACAATTACACGCCCGACCCGGAGTTGTTCCAGGGCTCCAATGTCCAGATCGGCGGCGGCACTGGGGCCGGCGTCACCGGCACTCTGCAGATCAATACCTTCGACGCGCTTCCGGGTGGTGCGGCGCAGTTCATCGTGGATGCGAACGCCGTCGAGTATGGCGACTATTCCACCGGCCAGTTCTCGGTCGGGAGCGGCGCGTCCACCTATACCGGCGCCGGCTTCGTCACCGTTTCGCAAGGCTCGCTGCTGAAGGCGGTCGAGATCCAGGTGCAGGGCGTCGGCTCGGTCCTGAGGGTCGAAGGCACCGCCATCGCCGAGGCTGTGCCGGCGCCCGATGGTGACCAGGGCGCGTTCTACCGCGGCATTCGTGCCAACCAGGGCGGCGCGATCGAGGTCGTGGGCCCTAACGCCACCTTGACCTCGACGGGCGTGGTGAACGGCAACGTCTACGGCGTCGGTCGCATTCGCATCGCGCGGGACGAAGGCACCGCCCGGATCGACGTCATCGACGGCGCGCAGGCCAACGCCCGTCGGGTCGAGGTTGCACGCGTCTCGGAAGGTGACGGAACCCCCGTTGGCTATCTCAATGTCAGTGGCGTCGGCTCGACCCTCACGGTGTCCGACGAGTTCGGACAGGCGCTGCCGCAGTACCGGCCGACCGCTGGTTTCGTGGATGGAGGACGCGATGGCGGTCGCGCGATCTTCACGATCACAGACGGCGGGCGGATCGAAGTGCTTAACCAGCGCGACGACCCGCTGACGACGGGCGTGGACGAGGAGAGCGCCAACAACGATCCCGCCATCGTGCTGGGTCGCGGCGTCGGCACTGCTGGCTACGGCTATGCGTCGATGTTCATCGGCCGGTCGAGCGCCGATGCTGGGGCGACGATCTCGACGGTCGAGCTGTCGCTCACCGGGCCGGCGGACGACACCCCGGGCTTCGACGGCAGCTTCGGCCCGTTCTTCGCGCTGGGACGGGACGGCGGTGCAGCCGTGACGACGATCGCCTCGGACGGCGTGCTCCGGCTTAGCGGCGAGGAAGCGCGCGTCATCGTCGGTGAGGACGAGAGCACCGCGCAGAGCCGCCTGCTGGTGACCAACGGCGGCCAGCTCGAGCTGCTTTCCCAGGGCGGCTATCAGGCGGGTGCCTACCTTACCGTCGGTGAAGGCGTCGGCAGCGACGGGCGTCTCGAGATCGGCGGCGCCGATCCCGGGACGGGCCAGGTCTCGACGCTCCGCATCTCCACCGACAACACGACCGGCTTCGCAGGCGGTGTCACCGTGGGTAGCGCCGGGCAGGGCGCGCTGCTGGTGACGGGTGGCGCAGCGGTCGAGATCGACGGCGCCGACGGCCGCTTCCCCTTCGTCATCATCGGCTATGAGAGCGGCGGCACCGGCAGTCTTGTCCTGAACGGCGGCTCATCGCTCGCGATCTCGGGCACCAACGCCACCGACCCCGCGGCTGCGGGGATACTGCAGGTCGGGCGCGGCGGAGACGGCTCGCTGTTCCTGACCGATGGCGCCTCGCTCACCCTGCCGACCGCGAACTCGCTGACCGTGATCGGCCGCCTCACCGGCAGCTACGGCTATGTGTTCATCGACGCAGACGGTCCTGACCCGACCTTCGAGGCGGGCGAGAACCTGATCATCGGCGCCGATTTCGACTTCGATACCGGGCAGATCCTGTCCGATCAGGGCGGCACAGGCGTTCTTGTCTTGGCCAACGGGCCGACGGTCACCGCGGGCACCACCACGCTCGGTGCCGGTGGGGGGGTCACCGGCGACGGCACGATCCAGGGCGACGTGGTCCTCGATGGCGGCGGCATCGACGGCACCGCGCTCACCATCACCGGCAATCTCGACGCGACGACGACCGGCACACTGCTGCTTGACGCCAGCGCGCTGTTGTCCGGCGGGGGCAGCACGCCCGGCCTCGACATCCTCGGCAGTGCGGTGATTTCGGCCAGCGTGATCGAGATTGATCTGTTCTCCACCGAGGTTCAGCCGACCAGCGCCGTGCTGCTGGGCGCCGCCAACGGCCTCGAGATCACCGATCTCACACGCGACGCCCTTTGGATCGACGATATCGGCTCCGTGCCCGACGAGGGCGCGATCGTGATCGATGACGAGGATGCACAGGCGCTCTTCGTCTATAACGATGGCACCAACCTGGTGATCGAGACGCTGGATCCCGGGCAACCGGGCGTGCTTGACGGTGCCGAGATTGACTTCAGCGAGTTCTCGACCGACGGGCTGGACATCGACCTGCTGAACGGGACGGGCGTCGTCACGCTGATCGACAGCGGCACCGCGCTCGGCCCGGGCGGCGGCGCGCTGCTCGGCATCACCGACGTGATCGGCACGATCGACGGCGACACCATCCGGGTGCTGACGACCGAGGCGATCAGCGTCAACGGCCTTTTGGGCAACGACACGATCGTCACCGGGCTCGGCGACAACACCATCACCGGCGGGCGCGGCGATGACGAGATCGACGGCGGTGGCGGCACCGACACGGCCGTCTTCAGCGGCGTCCGGGCCGATTACGAGATCGGCGCCAACCCCGATGGCCCCGGCATCAGCGTGCGCGACACCAACGCCGCGGACGGCGACGACGGCACCGACACCATCGTCAATGTCGAGTTCCTGCAGTTTGCGGATGTGACGATAGCGGCCACGGCGCCCAACGGCGCGCCGGTCGCCGATGACGAGGTGTTCGACATCCTGCAGGGCGCGGCGCTGAACGTGGGTGCCCCCGGCGTGTTGGAGGGGGATACCGATCCCGACGGCGACGCGCTGACCGTCGAGCTTGCCACGGGGCCGAGCAACGGCTCCGTGGACCTCGCACAAACGGGGGCGTTCAGTTACCTGCCTGACGCCGCCTTCACCGGGACCGACAGCTTCACCTACCGCGTGCTGGACGGCAGCGGCGGCGTGGATATCGGCACGGTCACGATCAACATCGCGGCGCCGCCCAACCAGGAGCCGGTCGCCAATCCCGACAGCTTCCAGGTCACTGCGGGCGCCGTGCTGGTGGTCGACGCCCCTGGGCTGATCGAGAACGACAGCGACCCGGACGGCGACACGCTCGGGATCGAGGTGGACACCGATCCGCTGAACGGCGTGCTCGAGCTGCTGGCCGCGCCCGATACGGGCGCCTTCCGATACACGCCCAACCCCGGCTTCACCGGGACCGACAGCTTCACCTACCTGCTGAGCGACGGCAACGGCGGCATCGACGTCGCGCAGGTCGACATCGAGGTCCTGCCGGTCGTTAACACCGCGCCGACGGCCGTCAACGACGTCTTCTCGGTGGACGAGGGCGAGACGCTGACGATCGCCGCGCCGGGTATCCTGGGCAACGACATCGATGCGGAGGATGCGGTCGACACGCTGACGGCCGAGATCGCGGTCGGCAACGGCGTCAACCCGGGCGGCACGCTGGTGCTGAACGACGACGGCAGCTTCAGCTTCACCGCCAACCAATTGGACCCCGGCGTGATCGGCGGCGTGGTGACGTATCAGTACACTGTCACCGATCCGGGCGGGCTGTCGGACCAGGGCAGCATCCGCTTCGAGGTCGACGCCGTGAACGAGGCGCCGGTCGCGGGCGACGACAGCTATGTCACGCCGTTCGAAACCGCGCTGGTGGTGCCGGCGACGGGCGTGCCCGGGATCCTGGACAACGACAGCGATCCCGACGGCGATGCGCTGAGTTTCATCTTCAACTCCACGCCCCAGAACGGCGATTTCACGCCTGACCCGGACGGCAACGGCTTCACCTTCATCCCCGATCCGGGCTTCTCCGGCACGACCACGTTTTTCTATGCGCTGCGCGATCCGCTCGGCCTGGGCGATATCGGACAGATTACCATCACGGTCGGCGACCCGCCGAACCAACCGCCGGTGGCGGGGGATGATGTCTACTCGGTCGCCCTGAACGGCGATCTGACGGTCGCCAATGCCGGCGGCGTCGGCCAGAACGACAGCGATCCCGACGGCGATGGCCTGTCCTTCACCCTGCTGCAGGACGTGTCGAACGGCATGCTGCAGTTCGGCAACCAGGGCGGCTTCCAGTACTCGCCCGATTTCGGCTTCTCGGGCGTCGACAGCTTCACCTACAGTGTCAGCGACGGGCGCGGCGGCGTCGATCAGGCCACCGTCACGATCAATGTCGACATCCCGAACCGCGCGCCCGTCGCTGTCGATGACGAGTTCGCCGTGGTGAGTGGCGGGACGCTCACGATCGATGCGCCGGGCCTGTTGGCCAACGACACCGACGCCGACGGCGACACGCTGCAGATCTCCAGCTTCGGCGGCGCAGCGAATGGGCTCGCGCTTGTGGGCGCCGCCGGCGGCTTCACCTACACGCCTGATGTCGGCTTCGTCGGTGTCGACAGCTTCCGCTACTTTATCCGCGACGGGAACGGCGGCACTGACGAGGGGCTCGCCACCGTTGTCGTGGGCGCGGCCAACCGCGATCCGCAAGGCACCGATGACGCGTTCACGACCGAGCAGGACACGGTGCTGACGATCGATGCGCCGGGCCTGTTGGCGAACGACAGCGATCCAGACGGCGATGCGCTGCAGGTCGATGCTTTCGGCGATCCCGGCAACGGCACGGTCGACGTGGGCGCCGACGGCGGTTTCACCTACACGCCGGATCCCGGCTTCACCGGCATCGACAGCTTCACCTACGACCTGGGCGACGGTGAGGGCGGCAGCGACCAGGTGCTCGTGACCGTCACCGTGACGGCGCCCAACCTCGACCCCGTCGCCGATGACGAGATCTTCGCCATCCTGCAGGGCGCTGTGCTGACGGTGGCAGCGCCCGGCGTGCTGGAGGGCGACATCGATCCCGAGGGCGACCCGCTGACTGCCGAGCTGGGCACCGGGCCCACCAACGGCACGATCGACTTCGCCGCATCCGGCGCGTTCAGCTATGCCCCCGATGCCGATTTCATCGGCACCGACAGCTTCACCTATCTGGTGCGCGACGGCCGCGGCGGCGTCGACGAAGCGACGGTCACGATCAGCGTCGAGCTGCCGCCGAACCGGGCGCCCGTCGCCACCGATGACGCGTTTAGCGTGACGGCCGGCGAGACGCTGGTGATCGCGGCGCCCGGTCTCTTGGTGAACGACAGCGACCCCGACGGCGATCCGCTTCAGGCGCGTGCCGGGACGCAGGCGCCGGTCAACGGTACGTTGGACATCGCGGCGGACGGATCGCTGGAGTATACGCCCGATCCGGGCTTCGTGGGCGTCGAGACCTTCGACTACGTCGTGGCCGACGGCAGTGGCGGCGAGGATATCGGCACCGTCACGGTCGAGGTGCGGCCCGTGGTCGGTGCGGTCGATGCCGTCGACGATACGCTCACCATCCTGGAGAGCGAGATGGTCGCGGGCGTCAACCTGCTCGACAACGACCTTTTCACCCCCGGCGGCGATGTGGAGATCACCGGCTTCAGCGTCGGCGGCGATGCCGATGCCTTCCGCGAGCTGAGCCTGGTGACCAGCGGCGCGCAGGTCGGTGCGCTGAGCGTCGATCCCGGCCCGACCTTCACCGGCACGGTCTTCGTCGACTACACGCTGACCGACGTGACGGGGACGACCGACAGCGCGCGCCTGAGCCTTACGGTCAATGCCGATCCGGATGCGCCGCTGCCCGAGGACGATGTCTTCGTGATCGGCGCCGACGAGGTGCTGGACGCCAGCCTGTTCGTCGACAACGGCAACGGCGCCGACACCGATCCCAATGGAGACCCCTTCGGCGTCACGGGCTATGACGATGGTACCATAGCGCTCGGCTTGCCGGGCTCGGGCGGCGCGATCGGATCGACGGTGACGCTGGCCTCGGGTGCCGAGCTGTCGATCCAGAACGACGGCAGCATCCGCTACGATCCGAACGGCGCCTTCGATGACCTGGCCTTCGGTGAAAGCGCGACGGACAGCTTCGAGTATTTCGTGACCGACCTCTCCAACGCATCTGCCAGCGCCACGGCCAGCATCACGGTCGAGGGACGCGGCACGCTGTTCGGCGGCGACGGCAATGACGACCTCGACCTCGCGGCGGCGCTGATCGGCGTTACGATCGACGCTGGGCGCGGCGACGACTTGATCACCAGCGGCGCGGGCGACGACCTGCTGATCGGCGGGGCAGGCAGCGATTTCCTGCGCCCCGGTCTCGGCAGCGACACCATCGTCTTCGGCGACAACATCCGGCCGCAGACTTTCGGGCGCAACACGGTGATCGGCACGGCGGACGAGCTCGACGGCGACACGATCACCGACTACCGCTCGAAGGATGCTCTGGGCGTCCTCGACGATAACGGCGATCTGGTCGAGGCGCGGCTGATCTTCGGCGGTGGCGAACTGCAGGTTGATATCGGCGGGGATGGGACGATCGAGGCGACGCTGTTCGTCGATGCCCGCCTGAACGGCATCGGCAGCAGCTATATGGGCCTCGATCCGTTCGATGACGGCATGCTGTAGCGGGCGTGACCTGCCATTGGGGGCAGGGCGGCCGGCGGGGGCGGACGATATGACGGCAGAGACGGCGCCAGAAGCCGGCAGCACGGCAGAGGCCCCTTCCGGCGCGCGCCAGTTCCATTTCATCTCGGGCCTGCCGCGCTCGGGCTCCACCCTGCTCGCGGCCCTCTTGCGCCAGAACCCGCGCTTTCATGCCGGCATGTCCAGCCCGGTCGCAGGACTGTTCGAGGGCGTGATCGCGCAGGTCTCGGCCGGCAGCGAGATGGCCAGCATGGTCAGCGAGACGCAGCGCGCCCGCATCCTGCGCGGTCTGTTCGACAGCTTCTACGCCGACCATGGCGAGGCGGTAGTCTTCGACACCAATCGCAGCTGGACCGCGCAACTGCCTGCGCTGATGAGCCTTTTTCCCGAGGCGCGGGTGATTTGCTGCGTGCGCAATGTCGCCTGGGTGATGGACAGCATGGAGCGCCAGTTCCGCGCCCACGCCTTCGAGAACACACGCCTCTTCAACAGCCCTGGCGAGCGTTCGACGGTCTATACCCGGACCGAGGCATTGGCTGGCGCCAATCGCCTGGTCGGGTTCGGTTGGCATGCGCTGCGCGAGGCCTGCTATTCGGAGTTTGCCGAGCGGCTGGTGCTGGTGGACTACGATCTGCTCGTCAGCCGGCCGGGCGAGGTGATGGGCCTGCTCTACGACTTCGTGGGCCAGCCGCGCTTCGAGCATGACTTCGAAAGCGTCGACTACGACGCGCCCGAGTTCGACGCCCAGCTCGGCCTCACCGGTCTGCACCGGGTCGACCGGCGGGTGGAGCCGCGCAGCCGTCAGACCGTGCTGCCGCCGGATCTGTTCCGCAAATACGACAATCTCGCCTTTTGGCGCGACATGCCGGACAGCCGGGCCTTTCGCATCGTCGTGCAGCCGCCGCAGGGTGCCGAAGCGCCCGCCACCTCGATGCCGGGCGCGACCGAGCCGATCGGTGCGGATGACGGTGCCGATCGCGATGCGGAGGGTAGCGAAAGTGATCGGGTCAGTGGTCTAGCCAGCGATCGTGCCAGCCAGGGATAGGCACAACAGCTTCTGCAACCATGATATTGCGATGCAAAAGCCCCTGCGCCAACGTCACCCTGGCGTAAGCGTCGTCCAGTGTCATGTTCAGCGGTCGGAGGAGGCCGGCATGGAAAACAGGCATTTTCTGAACGCGCTTTCGGCACCTGCGCGCAAGCGTCTGCTGCAGCAGGGGCGCCGAGCGGTCTACCCTGATGGCACGATCATCTTCCACCAGGATACGCCCGGCGACAGCATGCTGGTGATCGAGACCGGGCGCGTCGAGATCAGTTCGATCGCCTGGAACGGACGGCGCATCCTGCTCGGCCAGCTTGGCCCTGGCGATCTGGTCGGCGAACTGGCGCTGTTGGACGATTCTCCCCGCTCGGGCGATGTGACGGCGGCGGGGCCGGTGACCGGGATCGTGCTGACCTTTTCGGATGTGAAGCTCGCGCTGACCGAGCATCCCGAAGCGATGTTCAGCGTCCTGCTGGATCTGTCGCGGAAGCTGCGCGCCGCCAATGCCCTGGTCGAGAACCGCGCGCTGGATGACGGCGCCGCCCGTCTGGCGCGCTGCTTGCTCGACCTCGGCAAGCGCTGGGGCGTCCCCCATGGCGAGGGCGGGACCCTGATCCGCGAGAAGTTCCCACAGGCGACGCTGGGCCAGATGGCGGCGCTGTCGCGCGAGAACGTCAACCGCCGTCTGCGGGCCTGGACGCGCGAGGGTTGGGTGGAGAGCGAAGGCGGCCGTATCGTGTTGAAATCGCCGGACTTGTTGCGCCAGATCGCCGAAGGGGTCTGACCTGGTGCCGGCGACTGGCGCGTATGGGCCAGCCGCCGGCCGGAGACGGGCGGTGCCGCTGCCGGACGCTACGGCGCGGCACCGCGGGTCACCGGGCCTACCCCAAGACCCGGCCCCTGCGCCCCCGTGTGCCGGGGGAACTCGGCCGATCAGATGATCAGCAGCACGCAGAAAATGACGCCGATGGCGGCGAGGTCTCCGGCCACGAAACGGGGCCGACGGGTCTGCTTTCCAAGGTGCTCGTAGTAGGGCTCGAAATCGTGG
>JBCCSW010000136.1:0-9945 GCA_039199465.1 Pseudomonadota bacterium | reverse complement strand
GTGGCCTGTCTCGGTGATCGATGCGGCGAGCTGGCTGCGGTTCAGCGCTCGCGCGCGTTCGGCCCAGCGTGCAGCCTGGTCGTGCAGCCCGTCTTCCGTGGGTGCCGTGATCAGCAGCGGGGGCAGCCGTTTGCGGCTGTAGCGGGGGATGACGCCACGCTCTGCCACCGTCGGGGCGCGCAGCACCGCGTGGGCGTTCGCCCCGCCGAAGCCGAAGGAGGACACCGCCGCCCAGGCTGAGCCAGTCGCGAACCGTTGCGCCCGGCGCACGACCCGCAGGCCGCTGCACGCCGCCACCGCCGGCGAGACCTTGCTGACATGCAGGGTTCGCGGCACCAGGCCGGCCTCAAGCGCAAGCGATGCCTTCAGCATGCCGGCAAGCCCTGCCGCGGGCTCCAGATGCCCGATGTTGGATTTGCACGAGCCGATCGGGATAGGCGGCAGCCCGGCCGCCACGCGCAGTGTGCCCAGCGCGCTCTGCAGCGCTGCGGCCTCGATCGGGTCGCCGACGGGTGTGCCGGTACCGTGCGCCTCGATACCAGCACGACCGCGCCCTCGCCACGGACGTATCCGTCCGCGCTGGCATCGAAGCTGTGGCACAAGCCGCGCGGCGCGATCCATCGCCTCGCGGAACAGCTGGCGGTCCTCGGCGGTCTCGATCGCGCGGCGGTTGGCGCCGATCAGCTCGACACCGTGCTCGGCCAGTACGCCCAGATCGTCCAGCGCGATGGCGGTGTTCAGCGCGGTCTGCCCGCCCATGGTCGGCAGCAGGGCGTCGGGCTTCTCGGCCGCGATGATGCGGGCGACGACGTCGGGCGTGATCGGCTCGATATAGGTGGCGTCGGCCATGCCCGGATCGGTCATGATCGTAGCCGGGTTCGAGTTCACCAGAATGACGCGATAGCCCTCCTCGCGCAGCGCCTTGCAGGCCTGGGCGCCCGAGTAGTCGAACTCGCAGGCCTGGCCGATCACGATCGGCCCCGCCCCGATGATCAGGATCGAGCGGATGTCTGTGCGCTTCGGCATGGGCGGCGGTGTCCGAGGGGCTCGCGGCAGGCCACCGCGCAGGCGCGTCCCTCTACCGCGCGGGCGCGGGCCTCGGCAAGGCGCTGCGGCGGGGGAATGCGCAGGGCGGGCGGCGGGCGCGCGCCTGCTCATGCGCCTTTCCCGGCGGCGCTGGGGCCCCTAGTCTGGCGCGGCTGCGTGCGGGAGGACGGCGATGCCGGCTGAGAGCGCCGAGGACACTGCGCTGATCGCCCATCTGCGCGAGACGGCACGCTGGTGCGTGGCCCAGCGCGCGGTGTGCGAGCAGGGCGCGCGGGCGCAGATCCGGGTGGTCTGGGTCTTGCTGATCGGCGGGCTGGTCCTGCTGTTGCTGCTGCCGCGCCTGATCCAGGAGATCGATTTTCTCTGGCGCGAGAGCAGCCTGCCACCGACGGTGATGGAACGGGTCGCGGTTACCCGCGGCGGCATCGAAAGCAACGCCGCCGACATGGCGGACGACTTCGCCGCCGTGCAACGTCGCACCGCAGAGCTTGCCGCCGATCGGGACGCCTTGGATGCGCGGATCGATGCGGCAAGCGCGGCGCTTCAGCGTTTGCTTACCGCCCCCTACGCGATCTGGCGAGAAGTGCCGCTTGATCCTAGCGTTTTGGAGGGGCCAAGGCGGAACGCTGCGAACACCGCAATTTCGGCGATCACCACGCGCGGGGATCTGTACGCAGCCGGCCGGCGAACAGTCATCGCTCGAGAAGCGGGCGTGCCGCGTGACCAGATCGTGCCCGATTTACGTGACTCGCTCCCCGCGTCGGGGCTGCCACTTCCATTCGACGTTACTCCGTCCCGTCCCAGCGGCACCCCCTCCGCCCCGCAGGTGGTAGTTGCGCGCTCTTCTCCCTTCCTCGCAGCCCTTTCCGGGGATGAGATCGTGCTGCCGCTGAAGAGAGGCGCCGCGCGCACGATGGTGCCGCTTCCGGGCAGTCGGCTCGCCCTCGCCATCGCGTCGGGCGGTGGGGCCGAGGCCAGGGCTGCGCTGGTCGTCGGCAGACCCGGCGGCGGCTTCGTCGAAGTGCCTTCCGAGAAGATCGATCAGCCCGGCGCGCTCGACAGCGGCGCCGATCCTCTGGCGATGGCGGCAGGAGAGAACGGCGTCGTCGTGGTCGGCATTCGCGGCACGGGCGATCCGCTGGTCGTGCACAGTGAAGATGCGGAGACATGGCAGGTCATCGACCCGGCCAGCTTCGGCGTGGCGCGCGGCATCCTGCGCGACGTGGCGGCGCTGCCGCGCGGCGGCTGGGTGGCCGTCGGCATCGACCAGGACGGTGTCGAGCGGGATCGCGGCGGGCTGCTGTTGGTCTCGGATGACGGGGTCGTGTGGCGGCGCGTGGCGCTGAGGGCCGTCTCGGCGACCGACCGGGTACTCGCCGGCATTGGGATCGGCGCCGGGGAAAGGGGTAACGAACCAAGATCCGAGCTCGTCCAGGAAACGGCGTCGTCCGCGGCATCCCCGGATGGGATGCCGATCGCGGCGATCGCGGATATCGGTGCGGTCGCGGCCGGCACCGACGGCCGTTTGGCGCTCGATGTCGACGGGCATCTGGTGCACGGCACGCTGGGCGGTGGCTTTGCCTGGCCCGAGGGTGCGGGCGAGATGCGCGCGGGCGACATCAACGACGTGATGCTGGTCGGCGAGACGGCCATCGCGGTCGGCATCAAGGTCGCGGGCAGCCGGCAAGCGCTGCTGGCGCGCAGTGAGATCGGCGGCAGGCTGCAGCCGATTGTGCCATTCGCCGGTACGCCACCGTCGGGCAGCCAGCTGAACGCCCTGGCCCTCGATGAGCGCGGCATCGCCTTCGCGGCGGGTGAAGGCGTCGGCCTGCTGGTCAGTTCGCCGGCGGAGATGGCCGAGATCGCCGCGCGCGGCATCGTCGCTGGCGAACAGCCGCCGGGAGGCGATCTATGGGCGCCCGAGGACACGGCGGCGCGCCTCGCCACCATTGAGCGGCTGAAGCGCGAACGCGACAACGCCGCCGCGGCGCTGGACCAGCAGCAGGCGATCGAGAACACGGCGCGCGAGGCGCTGGAGCGCCAGCAGAGCGCCATGCGGGACGTCGACGCGCTGGGCGGCGAGCTTGAGCAGGCGCTCCGCACCGCCGACACCGTGCGCCAGGCAGGCCAGATCGCGACGCGCATCGCCGTGATCGGGCTGATCATCTACCTCGTGCAGATCGCGGTGAACCGCTATCGCTATCTGCAGCGGTTGGCCGGCTTCTACCAGGCGCGCGCCCAGGCCTTCGAGCTGATGGCAGCCTCGGACGGCGGTCAGCGGCTGTTGGATGGGATGTCGTTGGCCGATCTGACCGCGATGCTGTCGCCCGACGGCATCGGCTTCGACAAGGCGGCCGAGCCGCCGACCCAGCAGCTCGTCTCGCTGTTGCAGGCGGGGCTGCGGCGCGCCTGAGCGGCTCGGCCGTCGCCCCGATCAAGTCGCGACGCAGGTCTGTGCCGGCCCCTCCGCCAGCACGGCGGCGAGGCGGTCGATCCCCGACAACAGGGTTGCCGCGTCGCTGCGTCCGCCAAGGGCGATGCGCGTGAAATCCGGGCCGCCCCGTCCGATGCGATAGATCGAGGTCGGAGGCACGAGCACGCCGAAGGAGGCCGCGGCGGCGACGAACTCGGCCGAGCTCCAGGGCTCGGGCAGGGGGAGGTAGATGAAGCTGGCGGCCGGATGGGTGCGCGCGCCGAACGGGCCGAGGCGACTGGCCGCGAAGGCGACGCGCTCGGCGATCTCGGCCCTGACGCGCTGGCGGATGCGCTCGGCAGTGCCGCTCGCGACCAGTTCGGCCGCAAGCCCCTTCACCAGCCACGGCGTCTGGTGCGCCAGCGCCTGATAGGCCCGCAAGGTGGCCGTGGTCCGGCCAGGCGGCACCAGCACCAGCCCCGTGCGGATGCCCGCAGCCACGCATTTCGACATGCTGCTGACATAGTAGGTCCGCTCGGGCAGCAGGCTCGCGAAGCTCGGTAGCCTGTCGTCCAGAAGGTGGCCGTAGACGTCGTCCTCGACCAGCGCGACGCCGTGGCGCTCGGCCACTGCTGCGATCTCGCGCCGACGCGTCTCGCTCATGATTGCCAGGGTCGGGTTGTGCAGCGTGCTCGTCACCTGGATGGCATCGGGGTGCAGTTCGGTGCAGGCAGCATCCAGCGCGTCGGGCAGGAAGCCCTCGCCATCGCTCGCCACGGTCTCCATGCGGATGTTGAGGGCCGCGGCGCCGTCCAGCAGGCCGGGATGCAGCGTCGGCGTCGACAGGATCACGCCGCTGCCGCCGCGCGAGAGGGACGCGTAGCAGGCCATCAGCCCGGCCTGCGCTCCCGAGGTGACCAGCAGGCGCGCGGCCTCCGCCGGCTCGCCGCGATCGCGGAGCCAGCCGGCCAGTGTCTCGATCGCCTCGGGATCCTGATCGCGCCAGCGATAGCCGGTCAGTGGCGGCCGGCCATCATGGTGTTCGATCAGCCGCGTGATGGCCTGGCCGATGTCGACGTCCTGCCCAACATCCACCGCCTGGTTGCCGCGCAGATCGACGGTACCGTCCTCGCCGGGCTCCAGCAGATGGTCGATCGCGTAGTGCGGGCGCTGATCGCCCGCGGCGCGCACGAAGGTGCCCCGGCCGACCGTTGCCTCCAGAAGCCCCCGATCGATGCCCAGGCGATAGGCGCGGGCAACAGCGCCCGGTCCGATCCCGAGATGCCAGGCTAGGTCGCGGACCGTCGGCAATTTGGCGCCGGGCTGCAGCCGTCCGTCCGAGATCGCCTCGCATAGCCGATCGGCGAGGGCGCGGAAGCGGGGCGTGCCGATGAGCGGGGGTTCTGCGAAGATTTTTGTATCCATGACAATATCACAATACCGGCACAATCTGTCTGATGCTATCGAAAATCACGGCACAAACTGCCGGTATGTTCGATTGTACTCGACACAATGGAGACGACCATGGCCCATGACGCCTTCACGACCTCCACCGCTACGCCAGTGCAGACGACGCGCCATGCGGTCGCGCCGGGTCCGTGGTTCGGCGTCGTCAAGCGCTGGGCCGCGCTGCTGGCGCGCTGGCACGCCGCGCATCGGAGCCGGAGCCGTTTGGCCCAGTTGCCGCCCGAACTGCTCCGCGATGTTGGCCTGACCGAAGACACGGCGCGGCGCGAACTGGACAAGCCGTTCTGGCGGTAAGGCAGACAGGCGGGACGGCGGCGCGCCGTCCCGCCACCGTGCGGCGCCTCAGGCCGCGACGACGTTATGAGCGGGGCCGTAGGGATAGCCGGTAATGTTCTCGGCGCCGTCCTCGCCGACCACCAGGATGTCGTGCTCGCGATAGCCGCCTGCGCCGGGCGTGCCCTCGGGGATCGTCAGCATCGGCTCCATCGAGACGACATGGCCCGGCGCCAAAACGGTCTCGATATCCTCGCGCAACTCCAGCCCCGCCTCGCGCCCGTAATAGTGGCTGAGCACGCCGAAGGAGTGGCCGTAGCCGAAGCTCCGGTAGTGCAGCAGTCCACGCTCGGCGAACAGCGCGTTCAGCGCCGCGCAGATATCGGCACATTTCGCCCCCGGCCTGATCAGCGAAAGGCCGAGCTCATGCGCTGCGACATTCGCCTCCCAGATCTTCAGCGAGGCCGCGTCCGGCTCGCCCAGGAACAGCGTCCGCTCCAGCGCGGTGTAGTAGCCGGAGATCATCGGGAAGGCGTTCAGCGAGAGGATGTCGCCGCGCATCAGCCGGCGTGCGGTGACCGGGTTATGCGCGCCATCGGTGTTCAGGCCCGACTGGAACCAGACCCAGGTGTCGCGGTATTCGGCTTCGGGATGGGCGTCGGCGATGGCGATCTCCATCTTGTCGCGACCGGCCTGGGCGACCTCGATCTCGCGCGCGCCCTCGGCGATGGCGGTGCGAATGGCGTGTCCGCCGAGGTCCGCAATCCGCGCTCCGTCGCGAATCAGCGCGATCTCAGCCGGCGATTTCACCATGCGCTGGCTCATCGTCGCGGGGGCGATATCGGCCGCTTCCGGTGCGCCGAGGAAATCGGCCAGCTTTTCCGCCTGGGCGAGGGTGACGTGGTCGCCCTCGATCCCGACGCGGCGGGCGGGGCGGCCGCGGGGGGCGGCGACATCGGCCACGGCGCGCCAGAAATTGTCGCTCTGCCAGTCGGTATAGGTCAGCGTCTCGGTCGCCGAGCGGCGCTGGGGTTGGCCACCGTCGATCATCGCGGCGATGACCACCGCGCGCTCCGCCGTCACGATCAGACCATAGGGCCGGCCGAAGGCGCAGTACAGAAAGCCTGAATAATACGCGATGTTGTGCATCGACGTTAACACGACGGCGTCGGTCCGCGCCCGCTCCATAATCCGCCTCAGACCCGCGAGACGGGCATCGTACTCAGCCGCGTCGAAGGGCAGCCTGGCCGGTGGTCCGTTCCGGAAGGCGACGGTATCGGGCATGGCGGGCAGGGCTGTCGTCATCATGGGCTCCGGCGGTCTGGATGTGAATCCCGGGGATAAGTCGGGCCCCGGCGCGGCCCCGGATCAGGCATGCGCCGCGCCGTTCTGTCCAGTGATGGTACAGCCGCCGCAACCCATCCCCGCGGTTGAACGATTTTCGCACCGCAGCAACGCAAGATTGTGCTTTCTTTGACGAATTCAGGGTGCAGATTGGCGCCGAGAAGGAGTGCCGCGTCATGGACCTAGCGTTTCCCCCTCGCCGTCTTGCCGCCCGCAAGCCAGCCGGCTCGTCCGCGCCAAGCCACGGTCCCGATCCCCTCGACAAGCGGATCGGCCTGACGGCGGTGTCGGGGGGACGGCGCTATGGCGTGCTGCGCCTCGGTCATGACGAGATCGTCGTCGACACCGACGGCACCCAGCCGATGCGCGGTATCGTCGATCTGTTCGCTCAGGGCCAGCGGGTCGGCCGGCTGCTGGTGCAGCTTGTCTGGTCGGAGAACGGGCGCTCGGGCTACGAGCTGAAGCGGCGGACGCTGCGGATGCCGTCTGCCGCCGTGCCGCACGGCGCGCGAAGCGCTGCCGCCCTGCCTCAGGGCGGGGGCATGGTGCGCGCGGCCGAGGCGCCTTAATCCCTCCGCTCGGGCGGTCGGGGGGCGGGGCGGGGCGCCTAGCGGAGCGTCGCCCGCATCGCCAGACGCCCGTCCGATCCGCGAACCCAGAGCGAGAGGTGATCGCCGCGGACCGACGCGCAGGTCTCGAACGGTTCATCGGCGAAGACGGGGGCCACCGCCCGAAAGTCGAAGCGGCCGGTGAAGCCGGCCTCGAAGCGCGACGGCCAGGCGACCCGCGCAGTCTCGAACAAAAGGGTCGCCAGCAGCGGGCCATGCACGACCACGCCGGGATAGCCCTCGACCCCGCGCGCATAGGCGGCGTCGTAGTGGATGCGGTGGCCGTTATAGGTGAGGGCCGAATAGCGAAACAGCGCCGCGGTGCCGAGGCACCAGCGCTGGCTGCAGGTGGCGCGGTCGGGCGCCTTCTCGCCTGCCGGCGGCGCGCTGCCGGGTGCCGGCAGGCAGGATCCCGGCGGCGGATCCTCGCGGAACACCAGGTCCTGCCGCTCGGTCACCGCCAGGCCCGCCGCGCCTTCGATCCAATGCTCGACAGCGACGAAGGCGAGGGGCCCGCTACGCCCGGTCTTTCGCGTCGCAGGCCCCACGCTGATATGGCGCCGCGCCGGTGCGCCGAGCGGCAGGGGCGCCTGGAAACTGAGGCCGCCGCCCGCCCACATGCGCCGCGGCAGTCCCGTCCGGGGCAGCCAATGGCCGGGCGCTGCATGCCCGTCGCGGCCCACGGCGCCCGACGGCACGGGTTCGAGGAAATACAGCCAGTGCCAGAAGGGCGGCAGCGGATCGCCCGCGCGTGGTGACGGCCGGTCGAGGCCCAGGGCCTCGATCAGCGCGATGGCGGGCCAGGGGGACATCGTGTCCTCGATCAGCCGGGCGCCGAAGCGGGGGGCGTCGGCGTCGTCGACGCTTGTCACTGCAGCGTTTTCCGTGGGACCAGAAGCCATGACCGGGATCATCCACGCCCTCGATCATTTTGTCATGACCGTCGCCGACATCGACGCGACCGTCGATTTCTACACCCGCCACCTGGGTATGGAGGTCGTCAGCTTCGGCCCGGAGGGCCGGCAGGCGCTGGTGTTCGGCGCGCAAAAGATCAACCTGCACCGCGCCGCCGCGCCCTATCGGCCCCATGCCCGCGTCACTCGGGCGGGCACGGCGGATTTCTGCCTTCTGACGACGGTGCCGGTGGCCGAGCTTGCCGAACGGCTACGCGCCGGCGGTGTCGAGATCGAGGCCGGCCCCGTGGCGAAGACCGGCGCGCGCCGTCCGCTCATGTCGATCTATTTCCGCGACCCGGACGGCAATCTGGTCGAGGTCTCGAACGAGCAGTGAGCCCGCGATTGTACCCGCTCGCGACACGCCTCAGGACGTCAGCCACGACAACAGGCTGGGCAGGGCGGCGAGGAAGACCACCAGGGAAAAGATGCCGAACCCGATGGTCACCACGAATTGCAGCAGGGTGAAGAGGGCGAGGCCCGCCTCCAGCCGGCGGGGCATGTCGGCGCGGGCGGCAGCGCGCACGATCAGCACGTTGACCGCCAGGATCGCGGCCGTCGCGATCACGCTCAGCCCCACGGCAAGGGTGCGCTGACCGTCGGCCACCAGCGTGCTCATGCCGAAGCCGGTCAGCCGTCCCGCCAGGGGTACGGCGATCAGGTTGACGACAACGAAGAGGCCCAGGATGCGCTGCCAGACCGTCACCCGTCGGGGCCGAGATCGAATGTCACGCTGACCGTGGCGCGCGCCTCCAGCGTGCCGCCCATGACGGGCGCTGCCTCCATCGCCGCGACCATGCCGCGGGCCATGGGAATGGGCGCCGACCCGCCACCCTCCTCGACCAGGCGCACAGGGCCCAGCGTCAGGCCGCCGGCCTCGGCCAACTGCGCGGCACGGTCGAGCGCATCGCGCATCGCGGCCTGGCGGGCGGCGGCCTCCAGCGCCGGACGATCGGCGATATCGAAGGTGATCTGGCCCAGTTCGTCGGCACCGGCCTCGGTCCCCTCGGCGATGGCGCGGCCCACGATGTCCAGGTCGCGCACGGTGATCGAAAGCCGGTTGACCGCGCGATAGCCGGTGATCCGGGCGCTCTGCCCCGCCTCGGGCCGGTTGAACACCGGCTGCAGGTCGACCGCGGTCGTCTGCATATCGCGCGCGGCGATGCCGAGGGCCGCCAACGCGTCGATCACCGCGGCGATGCCGGTGCTTGCCTGGCTGAGCGCCTCGGCCGGGCGCCGCGCCTCGCCGGTCGCGGCCATCGAGAGGCGGGCGATGTCGGGCTCGGCGCTCGCGGTGCCGATGCCTCTGACGGTCAGTCGGCCCGGCGCCGCCTCAGGCTCGGCGGCGAGGGCGGGCAGGGGTGCTGTCAGCGCCAGCAGCACGGCTGCGGGCCGCAGGATAGAAAACGCAGAACGGCGCATCCGAGATCTCCTCAGCCGGGTGTCCAGGGTGACGCGCCCGGCAGCCGGCCGGACGGGTCACAGGGCTCTCATGTCACGAGATGGCCGTTGCGCGACAGCATGATCGCGATCGGGCGCGTGCGTTCGCCATGGGCCATGGCGATGACGATCACCGTCAGCGCCGGCACCGAGATCAGCGCCCCGGTCACGCCCCAGACGACGCCACCGCCGAAGATCGACACGATGATCGCCAGCGGGCTGAGGTTGAGGCTGTCGCCCATCAGCCGCGGCTCCAGCCAGTTCGAGGCGAGGATCTGCACCGGCGCCAGCAGAGCGATGGTGACGATAAAGGGTGTCGGGCTGTCGAACTGCACGAGCGCCAGCAGCGAGGGCAGCGCGATCCCGATCATCGAGCTCAGCTTCATACCGACGCTGGGCT
>JBCCSW010000135.1:0-10057 GCA_039199465.1 Pseudomonadota bacterium | reverse complement strand
GTCCCATCTCTGCTCATCGACACCAAATACTCTGGTGCGGTGATGTCCACCAAGTGCTGATGCCATATGTTGCCCTGTTGCTGGGCTAAGTAAGGGTGGCGAAGCAAATAATTTACTACATCTGCACGAACGGTCTCGTGGGTCGAGTGATTGTTATTTAGCTGGAAGGCAATTGCTCTGAACAAACAATTGCCATCACCTAGTGGATCATATACGAATCCCAGGCCTATTTCAGATTGCAGATTATGGATGCGACTATCATGAGTGAGTGGACTCATCAGACTTGCAGTCATCTCACTGTGTTTCTGCTGCTTTTTAGTAAAAGCAGTAATGTCCTTAACAGAAAACCATGCTTGCTTGTTTTTGCCGTTGCTGTCTTTGTACAAAACTTTGTATTTGTAGATGGCTGTATTGCAATCAATGATAACCCCTTTCCTGCATACCTGCTTGGAAGTAACTCGAGACTTTTTTGATGGAATCCGTACTAAAACTCTGTCAAAGTTATTGTACTCAGGTGTTTTCAAGGTCTTCTCTTGTCTTTTGATCATTCTCTCGTTGTACTGTGATGTTGATTCTCTGGCCTTTTGATGTAACTCATCTGGAGTACATTGCTTAGATGTACTTATATTCTTGAAGCGGCCGTAAAAGATTTCAAATGGGGAGTGGTTGCCCAAAACTCTCTTGCGACGTTGGTTGACCAATATAATGTTGTCCTCTAGTCCATTCACCCAATTTAGAGATTTCGTTTTGATGATGTCAAAACCAAGTATAGATTTCAGAGTTCGGTGGCTTCTCTCCACCTTACCCTGGGACTGTGGATGGTAGGGTGAACTTTTCACATGTTTGATTGACCGAAGCTTTAGAAATTTTGCGACTTCGCCTTCAAACTCTTTTCCTTTATCATTTTGGACAATGGACGGATCACCATATGTGTCAAAAATATCTTTTAAAGCAGCTGCGACCAAAGCACTGGATTTTTGTTGAATTGGCCTAGCCCAACAGTAGCGACTCATAACATCCACAACAGATAAAATGTATCTATAGACCTTGCCATCGTGATGGCAGGCATCAGATGATTTGTCAATTAGGTCTATTTGAACTCTCTCCATAACCCTCTCTGCAATGATTGGGATAAGGGGCGCCTTGTTGGTAAACGCCTTCTGAAGCTCGGTATTTATTGGAATTCCTTTTATGATGTTGGATATCTGTTTTTCCGATATTCCTGCATATTTTTTCATCTTATTATGTATTTCTCTTGTTCCGGCACCTTTCTGTTTGAAATATGTCTTTTTTGCCACTCCCTCTAGCTTCTCATCTGTCAGTACTTTGGGCCGCTCTCGCCCGAGCATGTCCGCCACGCGGTTCTGACCAGGCAGCGTCGCGGCCTCCCCGGCGGCGCCCAGCACGGCCTCGATGCCGATGGTGCGCAGGATCGAGCCTGTCGCGCCGCCGAGGCCGAGGCCCAGAACGCCGGTCGCGATGCCGACTTCGTCGGTGGACGCTCGGCCGACGGCCCCGATGAACTCGCCGAACCCGGCGCCGCGGCCGCCCATGGCCAGCGTCGCCTCCGCGTCTTCGAGATCGGCCGAAACGCGGTCCGCGGTCATGCGATCGAGGGCATCGCGCGAGCCGGGCAGATCGGAGAACTTGGCCGGGTCGCGCGACGCGTTTTCCGCAACGGCGGCCAGGACCCGGCGGATTTCAGGGCTGGTCCAGCGATGACCGCGCCGGGACAGGCGGCGCGATGAGGTGTAGGGCGCCGGCGCCAGGTCGCCGAGCCGGGTCACGGCCTCCTCGAGGATCGCGTTCCGCGTTCGCTCGAGGTTCTGGTAGGCGTCGCTTTCGATATGCTCGCGCTGGAACCCGGCCGAGACGACCTCGCCGAACGAGGCCGGCTCGCGGGGCGCGAAAGGCGGCGGCGGGCCGCGCCGATCGGGCGAGCTGGGCAGAAACCAGCTCATGGATCCGCCTCCGCGCCGCCGCGATCGTTGCGACGGTCGCCGCGCTTGCGCTCATGCTCGTCTCGCCAGCGACGTGAGGCGGATATGAACCGGCGCAGGTCGATCAGCAGGGCTCCGCCGGTTTCGCTGTCCTGCAGCGCCATAGGCGCGTTGCCGCGCACGAAGTACTCGACGGCGTAGAGATCCGGGGTCACAGCGATCAGCTGCAGGCGACCTTCGCTGTCGGTCGTCAGCGGAGTGCCGTCCGCGAATTGCGGCGCGCCGCCGGTCGGCGTCGCCGCCTGCCACGCTTCAGGCGCGATAACCTCCAGCGCGCGCTCGACGGACGTGGACAGAACTTCCGGCGGCAGGATCGTGGTGCGGCCGTTGATGTCGCGCGCGCCGCCGAACTGCCCTTCGCCGCCGAGGGCGGCTTGCACCGCTTCGCCGAACGCTTTCTCCGCCGTTGCGGGATCGTCCGCTGGATCGAGACCGCGGGCGCGTGCTCCGTAGATAGCTTCGGCCGAGGCGCGCAGCGTCGCGCGGAAGGCGTCTTCGTCCGGCAGCTCGACGTCGCCCAGGGCCGCCTCGACGGCCGCCAGCTGCACGTCCTGCGGCGGCGGCTTGACGTTGCCGAGCTCGATCGCGCGTTGCCCGGCAAAAGCCTCGGCGGCGAGCCGCTCGGTTCCCGTGCGCGCGACCAGCCCGCCGAAATGCGCGAATACCGGACCCGCGCCGATCTCCTCGAGAGCGCGCGGGGCGTCGGCGCCGAAGCCGTTGGCGAACGCGCCGGCGAGCCGCGCCCTGGCGGCCGGGTCCGCGGTTTCGTCGACCATGGCTTTGAGCCGGTCGCGATCAGCGCGGCTGAAGTAGACCGGCGCGGCGAGATAGGCGCCGTCGCCTTTCTCGCCAGGATCCGCCAGCACTCGACCGAGGATCGCCCGCGCCGCGAACACCTCGGTCCAGGCCGCGGGGTTCGACATGTCGTCGGGCAAGTCGGGCGGCGAGGCGATGCCGACCTGGCGCGCGAACGCGATGGGGTCGCGCAGCAGGCCTTCGACCGCGTCCGCATGGGCGGCTTCCAGCGCTTCGATCTCCGCCAGCTCGAATTTCTCGCCGATCGGGTTGGCGCGCAGGCGGGCGATCTCGGCCGCTTGCCGCGCCGGGGGCATCGCCGCGAACTCGGGAAGCTTGCGCATCACCGTCACGGCCGCCCGCGTCGCGGCGAAATCCGGATGCGCCTTGGCTTCGTCGCTCAGGAGCAGCTCTTCCTGGCCCTCGACCGGCACCCCTGTTGCGGCCGCAGCACGCACGACCGACAGGCGGCGCCCGACAACGGCTTGAGCTTCGCGGCTCTCTTGCTCCGCTCGGCGCGCCTCCGCCGCGTCGCGCCGTTCGACTTCGGCCGTCGCTGAGGCTCGGAACATCTCGCGCCGCTCGGTCGGCACATCGTCGAACTCGCCGGCGTCGATCTCCGCGATGAGCGCTGCAGGATCTTCGCTCAGGCGCCGCCGCAACACCGGGCCGGCAAGCTCCGCGCGAAGGGACGCCAGCTCATTGGACGCCTGCTCGGGCGTCACATGACCCAGCGAGACGGCCGATGCGAGCCGCGCCGCGTGCTCCGCCTCGCGGGTGGCGCGTCCTTCGCGGCTCTCGATCGCCGGATCGAACTGCGCGGCGTTGCGCAGCTCGGCGATGGACCCGCGCATCTGCGCGCCGCGGCGATCGACCGCCAGGCTGCCGATGGCGAGCGCATGGCGCCCTTCCAGCCGATCGAAGATCAGCTCCAGGCGCTCGCGGTTTTGCGGGTCCGACGCGGCCAGCGTTTCCTCACGGATCTTCGGCGCGCTTTCTCGCCAGCCGTCCTCCAGCCGATCCGGATTGGTCTCTTGCTGCAGCTCGAGCCTGCGCTCGCCCAATCGCCGCTCTATGTCGAGCTGAACGGACAGGGCGTTGCGCTCGAGACGATCCGCCTCCAACGCGCGGCCCGCCTGCGCCAAGCGTTCGCCGAACCGGGCCGCCGCATCGCCTAGGCCAGGATCGACCGGCGCCGCCGGCGCCGCAGAGGCTCCGAGGCGCGTCGGCGCCTGAGGAAGCACGATCCGGCTCACGACAGCACTCTCACGTCGGCAAGCCCGGGCCAAAGATCCGGCGCCGCGGTGAGAAGGGGTCCGGCGGCGCTCAGACCTCCCTGAACCAGCGCGGACCTGCCGAGCGCTTGAGATCGACGCGCCTCGGCCGTGAGCGTGTCCCGGCGCGCGCCGGCGCGGGAGCGAACGTCTTGAGAGGCGACGGACGTCTCACGGGCGGCGCGCGCTCCCAACGCCAGCGCTGCGGGGCTGTCGAGCTGCACGCCGCGCCCGGCCAGCTGCGCGACCATGCGGCCGTACTCGGCGCGCATCGCGTCGCGCGTCCGCTTGTCTTCGACGGAGCCGAGCATGGTCTCGACGCGAGCACGCTCTTCGAGCTGACGCGCATGCTCGGCCTGCTGTTGATTGGCCTGAACGCCGCCGACGATCGAACCGACGCCGGCCAATGCCGTGCCGCCGGCAAGCGCCAGTTGGCCCAGCGTCAGGCCACCGGCCGCGGTCGCGCCAGCCGTTCCAGCGCCGACGGCGAGGGCGGGGAGCGCGGCGGCGGCCAGGACGCACATCAGGTATGAGCCTCGATATGCGGGACGAGCGCGAGAAGGGTCAGGGGCTGAGCGCCGAGGGGGCGCAGCTGAATGTCGACCTCGAGCCCTTGGCCCGCGTGAACCTCGAGTAGGTCCACGCCGCTGTAGCCTCGGGTCAGATCGCCGCCGGCGTCTCCCGGCCTACGCTCCAGCCAGCGTCCCGGCGCCTCAGGCCGCCCCCAGGCCGACAGGATCGCGCGGCCGCGATACCCCCCGGTTTGATGAAGCCGAACACCGACGCCCTTGACGCCGATCGGCCGGCCGAGGGCGTCGCCTTCGCGCGTGGCCGCGTAGACCCCGAGCGTGCGCAGCCGCTGGCTGGTCGCCTCGAGGCCGACGAACACGCGGCTGACCGGAACGGTCAGCTCGACCGCGCCGTCGCTCACGACAAACGGCCCGGCCTCGCCCTTGTCCGTCATCACCAGGACCGTTTCGCCCTCGAGATGATCGAGACCGGACCACGTCGCTTTTGGCGAGGCGGCTTTGTCCGCGAACGCACAGTAGAGATGCTGGGCCAGCGTGATGTCATTCTGGCCGGGCTCTACCCCGAAGATCGGACAGAACTGCTCGACGTGGCGGCGGGTTTCGCCTTCGATGGTGCGCTTCACGACGACGGTGACCTGATCGTCGCCGCCGTAGGGGCCCGACGTCACGGCGAGGCTTTCCACGTCGCCCCCGACGGGCACCGGCGCCCAGCCCAGAATTTCCTCTTGAGGATCGTAGGCGAAGGCGATCAGCAGCCCGTCTTCCCGCAGCGCCCACCCGAGCCTGAACGGCGCCCATTGCCAGTGCAGCTCGGTAAAGCGTCCGGCGCCGAGATGTTCAGCGGCCAGCGACAGCTCTACCGGAGCGACGCGGTCGTCGCTCAACGCGTAGCGAAGCTCGAAAACGCGCTTCTGGTCTCGGCTGATGAAGATCGGCCGCCCGTCCGGACTGATCGCGGCGGTGTCGAAGGCGCCCATTGTGGCGACCGCGCGGAACCGGGCGTTCTCGATCGTGATGGCTTCGTCCCGCACCGCCGAATGGCTGGTTTGGATCTCCGCCTGCGCGCCGATCGCCAGACTGTCGCCGCCGCCTTCCAGCCACAGGATCTTTGACAGGCCGCGCTTGGCGGCGATCGTATAGGCGAAGGCGAGGTCCGCGTCCGTCCCTGCCGCAAAGTCGGTGTACAGCCCGATTGCGGAGCCCCACACCGTGCGTGGCTCGGCCGCCGTCGCTGCGAAGAACAGCCGCTGATCATGCTCGGCGATGGCCGCGGGATGGCCATATACGTCAGACCAGGCTGCGTCCGCCCAGACATGGGTCGATCCGGTTCCCGCGATCAGCTGCACCGGAATGCGGTCGATGACCTGCGCCTGCACCTCGGCCCCGGATGTGTAGCCGGTGATGCGCACGAGCCCGGTATCGGTCGACAAGTGCCGCCAAACGATGCCGTCCTTGTTGGCCAGGGCGCGGCCGGATCGATGGATCGGCGGGTTGGCGCCGGTGTTGCCTCCGGTCGCATCGACGCACTCGTAGACGCGCCCGTCGAAGCGCATCCGGTCGCCGACGGCGATCGGCGTGTTGCCGGTCCAGAGCGGCACGTCCAGCCAGTCGAAGACCTGCAGGGCGAAGAGCGAGCCGACATGGCCGGCCTGCCAGATGTTTCCGCCGGAGGCTGTCAGCGTGATCAAGCCGTTCTGGCCGGACGCGGAGACGGTGATCGCTTCGTCCGTGTTCCAGGGCCGCAGCGGGCCGCCGGTGAACTCGGCGTCTTCGATGCTCCAGTCGTCGAGCGCGACCCGGCTCAGCTTCTGCACGGGCCGTTCGCCGTCCACCAAGTAGATCACGTCGGCGGTCTGAACGTACTTGAGCCGTTTGACTGCCGCGAGGCCGTAGGGGATCGCAAGCTCGTAGGGCGATCCGCCGTCCATCACCAGCACGCCGTAGCGGCGCACGCGCATCACGTTGGCCGAGAACTCCAGCACCACGGCATCGTCGGGCTGAAACTCGAAAGGGATCACCCGGGTCTGCGCATCGTTGCGCGTGCGGCCCTGGTTCAGCGTTCCCGGCGCCCGCGTGGCGCCGCCCTGCCGCAGCGGCAGAAACCCGCGCATGGCTTTGGCGCCGGTTTGATGGCGCTGATAGTCCGTGCGGCCGTAGAGAAGCGGCGAGACTTCGCCGGATGAAAGCGAACGTTGGATGGGCGAGGATCGCGTCACCGCACCACCTCGCCGACCCAGTCGTCGGAATAGGTCGGGTCGCGCCCGTCCCAGCGCTCCGCGCTGGCCTGCGCCCGATCCGCCAGCAGGGCCTCTTCGAAATCCGCTTCCGCCGCTTCCATCAGCAGGCGCGCGCGGTTGGCCGCCGACGCGAAACGCGGGCTCAGCGCCGCGGCGAGCCGGCGAGAGACGTAATTCTGAAATTCGGCGGGCAGCTTGGTTTCGTCGTCGATCTGCACGGTCGCCCGGATGAGGATCGGCCCCGCCATGTCCGCGCGCAGAAGCCGCCGATCGATCCGCCAGCGCGGGCGGGGGTCAGCCTTCACCTCTCTGAGCTTCAGCACCCGGGACGGCAGCACGAACGCGTAGGGCAGATCGGGATCGGCGACGGCCGTCTGCGCCTCGCTGAGCGAGATCAGCTCGGACGCGAAAGACCAATCGGCGCGAGCCAGTGCGGCGTTGCGCGTTTGCGGGAACTGCTCGGCCGCCGCGCGCGCCTGATCGCTGTCGTCGCCGAACGACGCCAGCTCCGACGTCTCCATGTAGCGGAACGCCTGCTGGGCGATGCTCGAGGCGGCGATGGACATGGCGGCTCCGGCCGGGAAAGGGACGCCGCCGACCTGCCAAGGCCGGCGGCGGCGAGGGCGTCAGCGCTTGGCGAGCTCGCGCTCGCGCCGGCGGCGCTCGCGCTTGGCCTTCTTGTCATCGCTCAGCATGCTGGCGATGAGCCCGGCGAGGGTGACGAGTGCGCCGGCGATGACCTGGATTTGGTTGATCGCCGTCATGGCGTCGGCTTGGTCGATCCCGCCCAGGGCCAGCAGGGGGCCGAAGGCCGTAGCCGCGTGTCGGGCCAGTCCGAACAGCTCGTCCTGGCCGGCCCCTTTGAAGAAATTGAACATCGGATCGCCCCCTTACTGGTTGTCGATCCACTCGAACGCGAACGGCATCGTGCCCGCGCCGGTCGCATTCGCTTCGGCGTGGGCGTAGATGTCGATCAGCGTGCCGGGATCCGTCGCCATCCCCAGCAGCTCCCACAGGCGCTTGCCGTGGTTGGCGTCGCCCCAGGCGAAGGGGGTGACCAGGTTTTCCGTCGCCCGGGTCTGGTCGACCAGCTGGTCGGGGATGGCGGCGCTGCCGATCACGACCTGAGCGAAGCCCCAGGCCTGAACGTCGATCACCGTGTCGGGATGCAGGATCGCGTGGCTGGGGATCGAGCACAGTCGAAAGGTCGACCCGGTCTCGTCGTCGGCGAGGTTGGTGACGGTCCCGACCGCGGCGCGCCGAACGCCCTTGGTCTGAACCGCGTCGGGGACCGCGCCGGCGCTTAGCTGGTCGCGGAAGAGGTCGGAGGTTTCGTGCCGGATGGGCATGTCTCTGTCCTTGATGCAGGGCGAGAGGCGGGCCGGGCGTCGCGCCCGGCCCGGCCGATCAGCGCTGTGTCTTAATCACGACGACGCCTTCGTCCTGCGTGCGGACGCAGTCGATGAAGGCGTCGACATGGGCGTAGGGGGTGTTGCGGGCGTGGCTGTCGTTCCACATGTCCGGCTTCACGTCCTGCCAGAGGCCCAGCTCCACGTAGTCCGGGAGCCAGACGGGGCAGTCGCGGACGTTCGCGGTGGTGGGCAGCCGCGTGATTTCGACGAAGTCGAAGCCCATCAGGCGCTTCACTCGGCCGTTCACGATGTGCGGCTGCTCGAGCATGTTGAGGTTGGCCGAGGCGCCCTCGACGACGCCCAGCAGGTCGTCATGCTCGTCGGGAGAAATCGCCATGACGGGCTGCATGAGTTCGAGATCGATCTCCGCATCCGCAAACTTCTTGCGCGCCTCGCGAAGCTTGGCGATCGTCAGGCCGGTGCTGCCATGGGCGATGATTTGGGAGCTGGGCAATCCCGGGCTCGACTGCCCGACCACCTTGCCCTGGCTGACCTTCCCCATGACGCCGCCCATGGTGACCTTGCCGGAAAGGTCGACGCCCAGGATGGTGTCGTCGAAGCCGCGCCGGATCGCCGCGACATGGGTGCGCATCAGCGCGCTTTCCGGGTTCGTCGTCTGTCGGAAGCGGTCGACGCTGTCGAGGTAGTCGCCGGTTTCGATCGGATCGGGATACACGTGCCAGCGCCGCTCGCGGTCGGGCGTGTTCTCGATGTTGGACCGGCGTCGGCCGGAGCCGCGCTGATAGTTGATCTCACCGATGAGATCGGCCGCTACGGCGCCCTCGCCTTCGCAGGGCTTCTCGCGCACGTAGCGGCGAAGCTTCGAATTCATCTGCTGAAGCTTCAGCTCGAAGCTGTTCGCATACGTCTGAACGTGATGCGGTTGGACTTTGATGTCCTTGGACAAGGCTATCCCCTTCTTCGGACGAGTGAACGGATGGGTTCTTCGTCGGAAGGGGTTGCCCGGTCAGCCGGACCCTGCCTCGCCATGCGCAGGCGTATCGCGGCGGTCTGTTCCCTGCCGTCAGCCGGACCGCTGGTGTTGCGGGTTGCCCGGACGGAACCGCCGAAGCGGAACGGGGCGACGTTGCCGCCGCCCCGAATCGTCTGTCAAGGAGTTTTTCAACAGCCAGGCCGATCAGCCTGACGACATCAGCTTGATCAGCTGCAGGCGACGGGGGTTCAGCTCGTTGAGCGCCTTCTGATTCTTGTCCTTCATCGCCCGGCCGTATTCGCCATCGGGCCCGGTGAACCTGTCGAGCTCCGCCTTCGCCTCCTGCGGCGTCATCGCCATGCCGCCGGCGCCCGCGCCGCCTTTGCCGCCTTGCGCCAGGCTGTCCTCGCCCATCATCGCGCCCAGGGCCGCGAACAGCCGCATGATGCCCGGGTCCCCCACCTTGGGCTTGAGCATCTGCGCAACGGCCAGCTGCTCCTCGCCGTCGAGCCCGGCAGCCTGGAACGCCGCGGCCGCCGCCTGCTTCGCCAGCTCGACCTTCGCGCCATACTGGTCGCCCCAGTCGCGCTCCAGCGCCTGGCGCATCTCCTGCGTGGCGTTCTGCAGGTCCGCGCGGGCGTCGTTCAGCAGGCCCGTCTGAACCTCGGCCATCAGCTCGACGCCAGCCTGCATCTGATGGGGCAGCATGCCGGCGGCATGCGCCTTCTCCCGCCATTTCGCCTCGAGGCCGTCGTCCCAGCTCACGCCGTCGGGCAGGTCCGGTTTCTTGACCTCGTAGCCTTCGGGCTTCTCTGGGATGCCGAGGACGCCGCCCTGCGCTTTCAACCACTCGGCGACGTCCTGCCCCTCGGCCG